>NZ_DBNGPQ010000149.1:0-24496 GCF_057122925.1 Umezawaea sp.
GCGGGTCCTCCGGGTCTGCGGGTCCAGCGGGTTCGTGTGGCTGTGGGTGTGTGGGCCCTCGGGTTGTGTGGGCCCTGTGGGGTGGTGGGGCTGTCCCCCCGGTGCGCGAGTGTCGTCATGGCCGGGCATGCCGGGTCAAGGCGGGAAAGATGCCTTGACCCGGCACGTCCGGCCATGAGGGCGCTGGGGATCGGGGGGGGGCAGGGTGGGGTGTGGGTGACAGTCGGCTTTGGCGGGTCCGCTTTGCCGTGGCCGGTTGACGTGTGCGGGTCTGGTTGGCTGTGGTCGGGCGGCTTGTGCGGGTCTGCTTTGCCGTGGCTGGTCGGCTTGTGCGGGTCCGCTCGGGCGGGGTCAATCGGCTTGTGCGGGTCTGGATGGCGGTGGTCGGGCGGCTTGGTGGGCCGTTTGGCCGCAGTGGGTTGGCCTGGTGGTTCCGCTTGGCAGGTTGTGGGCCGCTTGGGGTAGGTCCGTTGGGCTGGGTGCGGCTGTGGGTCTGGCTGGACCCCTGTGTGTCCACTTGGTGTGGTCGGGTTGTGGTTTTGAGACCGCAAAGTGCGGAAGAGGCCCGTCCCTCCTGGGGCGGGCCTCTTCCTCGTTCTCGGTTCTCGGTGCCTGCTGTCGCGATGGGTCTCAGCTCATGTTCTCGACCCAGTACTGGTTGCACGCGAGGGAGCAGATGCGGCCTTCGCCGCTGACGTTGCGGCTGCGGCGGATCTGCTTGCCGCACACCATGCACTCGTCCTTGCCCGTCTGCTCCGGGATCGTGCCGTTGGCCCACGCGCGTGCGCCGCGCACGACCTTGGCGCCTCGAGCGACCTTCCCGTCCATCCACTTGATGCCCATCTCCCGCACCTCCGACTCGGGCGAGCCCCGACCAGGCCACGCGCCAAGACTGATCGTTCCAGTCCTGGGAGGTCGCGCCAGGGGTCGCGGCGAAGTCCAGCCTGTTGTGCGAACGGTCGGGGGGCTGTCGCGGGCTGTTCGGCTGCGGCGGGTGAGATCGGGTTGGTTATTTGCTGCCGTTCGAGTGAGGAGGTCGTGCGCATGCCTAACTTCCTTGGGCGCTAAGGGGTTTTCCACGCGAGCTGGACGAGCCCGGTCAAGCGGCCGAAAGCGTGGTGTCGGCCAGGGGGTCGTCACCGTATGAAGCTTTCCGTTGCTCCGCATGGCCCAATTCCACTAGCCCGTGATCAGCCACAGTGGACAGAACGGTTGACCATTGTGGACAGCGGTCCGACATCGTGGCACCGTTGGTGTTATGTCGGACCTCAATGCGACCGCCGCCGCCCTGCTCGGGCTGCTGCACGACGGACCCAAGACCGGTGGCCAGCTCGTGGCCGAGGCCGGAGAGCGCTTCGGCGCGTTTTTCAGCGTCACCCGCAGCCAGGTCTACCGCGAGCTGCCCGCGCTTGCCGACGCGGGTCTGCTGCGGCTTGGCAAGCAGGGGCCGCGCTCCAGCCAGCAGTACGTGCTGACCGCGGCGGGCAAGAAGGCGTTCAAGAACTGGCTCCTCTCGGAGCCGGGTCCTGACCACCTCCGCAGCCCGCTCATCCTCCGCCTGGTGCACGCCGGGTCGTTGACGGCGAAGCAGCGGACGGGCCTCGTGGACACCGCGCGCGGCGTGTACGGCGCCGAGCAGGAGAGCGCCAGGACCGCCGTGAAGACGGCTGAGGACCCCTACGCGAAGGCCGTGGCCGAGTTCGGCCTCGCCCACGCGAAGGCCGTCCTGAAGCTCCTGGACGCCATTCCGACGGGCTGACGCGCCGCTTACCCGGCCACCGGTCGCTCATCGCGGCCGGTGCCGGCGTAATCTTTCGTCGTGAACCCGGACGTCGAAGCAGACATCAAGGACCTCTCCGCGACCCTCGGCAGCATCGAGGCGGTGATGGACCTCGACACGTTGCGCGCCCAGGTCGCCGATCTGGAGGAGCAGGCCGCCCTCCCCGACCTGTGGAACGACCAGGAGAAGGCGCAGAAGCTCACCAGCGAGCTGGCGCACAAGCAGGGCGAGCTCCGCCGCATCACGAACCTGCGCGGTCGCCTCGAGGACCTCGGCATCATGTACGAGCTGGCCGAGGCCGAGGACGACGCGGACAGCATCGCCGACGCCGACGCCGAGCGGGCGAAGCTGCGCGAGGAAATCGCTTCCCTGGAGGTCCGCACCCTCCTCTCCGGCGAGTACGACGAGCGCAACGCGCTCATCACCGTGCGTGCCGAGGCGGGTGGCATCGACGCGGCCGACTTCGCCGAGATGCTCCTCCGCATGTACTCCCGCTGGGCCGAACGCCACGGCTACGGCGTGGACGTGTTCGACACGTCCTACGCCGAGGAGGCGGGCATCAAGTCCGCCACGTTCCGCGTCACCGCCCCCTACGCCTACGGCACGCTGTCCGTGGAGCAGGGCACGCACCGGCTCGTGCGCATCTCGCCGTTCGACAACCAGGGCCGCCGCCAGACGTCGTTCGCGGGCGTCGAGGTCGTGCCCGTGGTCGAGCAGACCGACCACGTCGAGATCGACGAGAAGGACCTCCGCGTCGACGTGTACCGGTCGTCCGGTCCCGGTGGACAGGGCGTGAACACGACGGACTCCGCGGTGCGCCTGACGCACATCCCGACCGGGATCGTCGTGTCCTGCCAGAACGAGCGCTCGCAGCTCCAGAACAAGGCGACCGCGATGGCCGTCCTCCAGGCGAAGCTGCTCGAACGGCAGCGCCAGGAGGACAAGGACCGGATGGACGCGTTGAAGGACACCGGGTCCAGCTGGGGCAACCAGATGCGGTCGTACGTGCTGCACCCGTACCAGATGGTCAAGGACCTCCGGACCGAGCACGAGGTCGGCAACCCCGGTGCCGTGCTCGACGGCGAGATCGACGACTTCCTGGAGGCGGGCATCCGGTGGCGCAAGCAGCAGCAGTCGTCTTGATCGGTAACGGATCGTCACGCTCCGCACTTCAGCGGGCGAGACGAAGGCTTTACCGGGGCCGCGAGTAGACTCCGCCCTCGTGATTCGCCTCGAACACGTTTCCAAGGTCTACAAGACCTCCACGCGCCCCGCGCTCGACGACGTCTCGGTCGAGATGGACAAGGGCGAGTTCGTGTTCCTCATCGGACCCTCCGGGTCCGGAAAATCCACGTTCTTGCGCTTGCTGCTCCGTGAAGAGGTACCGAGCAAAGGACGCGTCTACGTGTCCAACTTCGACGTCGCGAAGATGTCCCGGCGCAGGGTCCCCCGCCTGCGCCAGTCCATCGGCTGCGTCTTCCAGGACTTCCGACTGCTCGCCCAGAAGACCGTCGCGGAGAACGTCGCGTTCGCGCTGGAGGTCATCGGCAAGCCCAAGAACACCATCGTCAAGGTGGTGCCCGAGGTGCTCCAGCTCGTCGGCCTGGAGGGCAAGGCGGACCGGCTGCCGCACGAGTTGTCCGGTGGTGAGCAGCAGCGCGTGGCCATCGCGCGCGCGTTCGTGAACCGCCCGCTCGTGCTCATCGCCGACGAGCCGACCGGAAACCTGGACCCCGACACCAGCCAGGACATCATGCTGCTGCTGGAGCGGATCAACCGCACCGGCACGACCGTCGTGATGGCCACCCACGACCACGGAATCGTCGACTCCATGCGGAGGCGCGTTGTCGAGCTCGACAACGGTCGCGTCGTCCGCGACGACGCGCGGGGCGTCTACGGCGTAGGCCGCTAGCCCCGCACACCCTTCCCCGACCCCAAGGAACGCCACCCCCGATGCGTACCAGCTTCGTGTTCAGCGAGGTCGTCACCGGCCTGCGCCGGAACGTCACGATGACCATCGCGATGATCCTCACGACCGCTATCTCGCTCGGCCTGCTCGGTGGTGGTTTGCTCGTCGTCCGCATGGTCGACAAGATGCAGGCCAACTACCAGGGCAAGCTCGAAGTAGCGGTCCTGCTCACCAACGACGTCAGCGCGAACGACCAGGACTGCTCCAGCCAGCCGTGCTCGGGTCTGCGCCAGTCGCTGGAGACGACGTCCGGCGTCGAGACGGTCGTCTTCGAGAACCGCGAGAAGGGCTTCGAGCGGTTCAAGCGGATCTTCGAGGCCCAGCCGGAGCTGGTGAAGCTGGCCCGTCCGGAAGCCATCCCGGCCACGTTCCGGGTGAAGCTGGAGGACCCGGAACGCGCGGACGTGATCGTGCGGGAGTTCTCCGGCAAGGCGGGCGTGAAGAGCGTCGACGACCAGGGCAAGTTCCTGGACCGGCTGTTCAACGTGCTCAACGGCGTGCGCGACGGCGCGCTCTTCCTGGCGCTGCTGCAAGCCCTCGCCGCCCTGCTGCTGATCTCGAACACGATCCAGGTCTCCGCGTACACGCGGCGCACGGAGGTCGGCATCATGCGCCTGGTGGGCGCGACGCGGTGGTACACGCAGTTGCCGTTCCTCATCGAGGCGGTGGTCGCGGGCATCATCGGCGCCGTCGTCTCGGTCGTGGGCCTCGTCCTGTTCAAGGCGTTCATCCTGGACAGGGTGCTCGGCGACCTGTTCACGTCCGGCATCCTGCCGACGCTGGGGCAGCTCGACGTGCTGATCATCGCGCCGATCCTGTTCGGCGTCTCGGTGCTGATCTCGGCCTTGACCGGCTACGTCACCCTGCGGCTGTACGTCCGGCTTTAACCGCTGGCCCGGTCACGTAGAGTCGCACCATGGTCAAGGAACGCGGCAGGAAGGTGATCGCGTCGAACCGCAAGGCTCGGCACGACTACACCATCCTCGACGTCTTCGAAGCGGGTGTCGTGCTCGTCGGCACCGAGGTGAAGAGCCTCAGGCTCGGGCGGGCGTCCCTTGTGGACGCCTTCGCCCAGGTCGACGACGGCGAGATCTGGTTGCACGCGCTGCACATCCCCGAGTACGTGGCGGGGACGTGGACCAACCACGAGGTGCGGCGCAGGCGGAAGCTGCTGCTGCACAAGAGCGAGATCGAGCGGCTGATCGGCAAGACCAAGGAGAGCGGTCTGAGCCTGATCCCCCTGTCGATGTACTTCAGCGACGGGTACGTCAAGGTCGAGCTGGCGCTGGCGAAGGGCAAGAAGTCCTACGACAAGCGCCAGGACATCGCCAAGCGCGACGCCGACCGCGACATCCAGAAGGCCTACGGCCGGGCGCTGAAGGGCCGCGGGGGCCGGTACTGAACGGGCCCGAGAACGACGAGGAAGTCCCAGGCTGGGTCACCGGCCTGGGACTTCCCGGTCTCGTGGACGTGCACGTGCACTTCATGCCCGAACGGGTGCTCGCGAAGGTGTGGGCGTTCTTCGACCGCGCCGCCGCGCACTACGGCACGTCGTGGCCCATCCACTACCGGCTGCCGGAACCGGAACGCCTCGACCGCCTGCGGGCGCTCGGCGTGATCGGGTTCGCGCCCCTCGTCTACCCGCACAAGCCCGGCATGGGGGAGTGGCTCACCGAGTGGGCCGTCGACTTCGGGCAGCGCACGCCGGGAGCCGTGCCGACCGCGACCGTGTTCCCCGAACCGGGCGTGGAGGTCTACCTCGCCAAGGCGCTCGCCGCGGGCGCCCGGTGCGTCAAGGCGCACGTGCAGGTCGGCGCGTACGACCCCACCGACCCCCTCCTGGACGCCGCGTGGGGGCTGCTGGCCGAGGCGGGCGTGCCCGCCGTCGTGCACTGCGGCCACGGGCCGCTGCCCGGCGCGCACACCGGGCTGGACCGCTACGAGGCCGTGCTGCGCAGGCACCCGCGGCTCACGGCCGTGATCGCGCACGCGGGGATGCCCGAGTACGGCGCGGCGCTCGACCTCGTGGCGAAGTACCCGAACGTGCACCTGGACACCACGATGGTGGGGGTGCCGTTCACCGAGCGGAGCCAGCCCCTGCCCGTGGACTGGGTGGCGCGGATCGCGGACGTGCCGGACCGGATCGTGCTCGGCACGGACTTCCCGAACATCCCGTACTCCTACGCGGAGCAGCTGAGGGCCGTCGCGGGCTGGGCGTCCTCCGACGACCGCCTCGGGACGCCGTTCCTGCGCGCGGTGCTGCACGACAACCCCGCGCGCCTGCTGGGCTACCCGATGTCGAGGTAGGCGAGCACGGCCCGGACGCGGCGGTGCTCGGACGTGCTGGGCTCCAGGCCGAGCTTCGCGAAGATGTTGCCCACGTGCTTCTCCACGGCCCCGTCGGACACCACGAGCGAGGCCGCGATGGCCGCGTTCGACAGGCCCTCCGCCATCAGGCCGAGCACCTCGCGCTCCCGCGCGGTCAGCGAGTCGACCGGGTTGCGCTTGCTGCGCGCCATGAGCTGGGTGATGACCTCGTGGTCGATGCTCGTGCCGCCGTCGGCGACCCGCCGCACCGCCGCCACGAACTCGGAGACGTCGGCCACCCGCTCCTTGAGCAGGTAACCGACGCCGCTCGCCCCGCCGGCCAGCAGTTCGACCGCGTAGCGCTCCTCCACGTACTGCGAGAGCACCAGGACCGGCAGGTCCGGGATGCGCTTGCGGGCCTCGATCGCCGCCCGCAGCCCCTCGTCGGTGAACGTCGGGGGCATCCGCACGTCCACCAGTGCCAGGTCCGGCCGGTGTTCCTCGATGGCCGCGAGCAGCGCCACCCCGTCCTCGACGGCGGCGACCGTCTCGATGCCCTCGTCGGCCAGCAGGCGCTGGACCCCCACCCGCAGGAGGACCGAGTCCTCCGCGATCACCACGCGCACGGCAGCTCCGTCCGGATCACGGTCGGCCCTCCGACGGGGCTGACCACCACGACCACGCCGTCAATGGTCGCAGCACGGTCCGCGAGCCCCGCGAGCCCACCACCCGGACGCACCTCGGCACCGCCCTTGCCGTTGTCGGTGACCTCCACGACCACCGAGTGGTCGGTCCGCGTCACCCGCACCTGCGCACGGGTCGCACCCGCGTGCTTGGCGATGTTCGTCAGCGTCTCGGCCACGGTGAAGTAGGCGGCGCTCTCCACGGCCGTCGGCGGCCGCGGCTCCACCTCGACGCTCAGGTCGACCGGGATCGGGCACTTGGAGATCAGCGACGACAGCGCCGGGTCGAGCCCCCGGTCGCCCAGCACCGACGGGTAGATGCCGCGGGCCAGGTCGCGCAGCTCGGAGATGGCGAGCTTCGCGTCGGTGTGCGCCTCGGCGATCAGCTCGCGGGCGCCGTCCGGGTCGGACTCCATCTTCGTCTTCGCGCGGCCCAGCGTCATCGCGACCGAGACCAGCCGCTGCTGCGCGCCGTCGTGCAGGTCGCGCTCGATGCGCCGCCGCTCGGCCTCGGCCGAGTCGACGCCGCGCGCCCGGCTGGCCGCCAGCCGCTTCGTCTCGGCGGACAGCACGGCGGTGCGGGACGGGCCGAGGATCGACGACGCCAGCAGGCCGTGCATGCGGCCCAGACCGCGGATCAGCGGCACCGTGAGCAGACCGAGCAGCAGCCCGAGGACCGTGACGGGGAGCGCGTTGGTGAAGGAGTTGACCTCCCACTCGCCGCCCATCGGCAGGTCCACGACGAAGTACGCGGGCAGGGTGCCGAAGTAGAGGGGGTACGCGACCATGCACAGCACGACGGGCCAGAACACGACCACCGAGACGAACTCGACGATGCTCACCGGGAACATCAGCATCCAGTAGCCGAAGTCGCGCCAGCTCGCCGGATCGGTGATGGTCCGCTTCATCCACGGCAGCAGGCCGGTCTCCTCCGACGCGGGCCGGTACGGGCTGGGGATGTCGATCTCCAGCATGGTCCGCGTCCACGTGCGCTCCAACGACGCCGCGCCGCGCGCGACCGCCAGCGTCACCGCCAGCAGCGGAACACCGATCCAGACGACGGACAGACCGATGCTGGTGGCGAACAGCGACACGAGCAGCACGAACCACAGCGTGCTGAGGAAGAAGTTCATCAACAAGAACGCGCTGGTCTTGGCGATCTTCGAAGGTGCTCGCGTCGTCATGTCCCCGCCTAGGTCCGCTCGGTGTACCGGACCAGCATCACCGGAACGCGTGCCTCGAACCATCAGGGAGACCAGCGTGCCGGGGGTGGGGCCAGCCCTACCAACCCTATTGGGATGAGACGGCGGGCTCGGAGCGTTATGCTGTACGAGGTAGACACGGCAACGCCCGACGGGGGTGAACGGTTTCGACTTTGTTCGTTGATTCAGGGGAAGCGTGCCGGTGCAGGCGAGAGACCACCGCAAGCGTCATCGCAAACCTATAAGCGCCAAGTCTAACGACCAGCGCGCGTTCGCCCTCGCCGCCTGAGGCTAGGGAAAACGCTGTCGGCCCGGAAGCGCCTCCGTTCCGGATCCCGGCATCAGCCAGGAGGCTCACCTCCAGTTCCGGGCACGGGAACTGGTTGGGAATCCCACAGTGTCTGGGCCCGTCAGACCGAACTCGTCAACGTGATCGGTCGGGTCGAGTAGAGACGTAGTTGACTGCGCACGGAGAAGCCCTGATGAGCCGGCAGAGGACCCGGGTTCGATTCCCGGCACCTCCATCCGTACGAGAGCCATGCCCGCGGAGAGCGCGGGCATGGCTCTTTTCGGTTGTCACACCGGGGCTCCCGCCCCCCGCACCCCCGGCGGCTGCCGGTCGGGTGAGATGCGGTTAGTGCGCCGCGGCTGTCGGCAGTGGTTCCCCGGAGGTTTCCGGTTCTGCTGTGATGCCCTTGTCGCCCCTGGTCAGGAGGGCGAAGGCGAGGGCTGCCGCGATGGTGAGGCCCGCCATGACAGCCGCCATCGGGATGACGCTCTCCGTGCCCGCCGCGCCCACCACCGGTGCGATGAGGCCGCCCGCGAGGAATTGCAGGACGCCGAGCAGGGCCGAGGCGCTGCCTGCCGCTTCCGGGTGGCGGTTCATGGCGAGGCTGGCGGCGTTGGGGAGCAGGACGCCCACGCTGGTGGTCAGCAGGAAGAGCGCTGGTAGGAAGGTGAGCAGGCCGCCGCCCAGCACACCCGCTGCCACCAGGCCCGCACCTCCCGCGGTGGCCATGCCCAGGCCCGCTGTGAGGAGCGTCCTGGGCATGAGCCTGCCCGTCAGCCAGGTGTTGAGCAGGCCTGCCAGGAGGATGCCCAGGGAGTTGACGCCGAAGACGAGGCTGAACTGTTGAGGGGTCAGGCCGAAGACCCCCTGCAACACGAACGAGGCGCCGGACACGTAGGCGAAGAGGCTGCCCAGCGCGAAGGACGCCGCCAGGGCGTAGCCGACGAAGTAGCGGTCCCCGAGGAGCGTGGCGAAGGTCCTGAGGGTGCCCTTGAGGTTGGCCGGTACTCGTTTTTCGGGCTTGTGGGTCTCGGGCAGGGCGAAGGCCAGGACGGCCAGCAGGACCGCGCCGATGACGGCCAGCACCAGGAAGGTGCCGCGCCAGCTCGTCAGCCTGAGGACCTGGCCGCCGAGCACCGGGGCGATGACCGGGCCCAGGCCGTTGACCAGCATGAGCAGGCTCATGAACTTGGCCATCGCGAGGCCGGAGAAGAGGTCCCTCGCCACGGCGGTGGCCACGACGAAGCCCGCTGCCACGCCCAGGGCTTGGATGAAGCGCAGGCCCGCCAGCGCCAGGGCGGTGGGGGCGATGGCGCAGAGCAGCGAGAACGTGATGTAGGTGACCAGGCCGATGAGCAGCGGTTTCCTGCGGCCGATGGCGTCGGAGACGGGGCCCGCGAGCAATTGGCCCAGGGCCAGGCCGATGATGAACGTGGTGAGGCTGAGTTGGATCTGCGGGGCCGCCGCTCCCAGTTCGGAGGCCATGCTGGGGAACGCTGGTAGGTACATGTCGATCGACATGGGGCCCAGGGTGCAGAGGGCCCCCAGTAGGCCCACTAGCTTCAACCTGGTCGGGCCTGCCTCGGTGGGCGTCATCTTCTCCCCGGCGAAAGTGTGCGGTGGCGTCACCGGGGGCAACGCCACCGCTGCGGGTTTTTAGTCCTGGGTGAGCAGGGCGCGGGCCCCGCGCAGCTCCCGCGGCATGTTCCAGCCGAGGACACCCACCAGGTCACCGTCGTGGTGGTAGTGGGCGACGAACTTGCGGTGGGCCGGATCGCCCTGGGCCACGGTCATCGTCGAGCCGGGTGGGAAGATCCCGTACGCCTGGATCCTGGCGTCGTACTGGTCGGTCCAGAAGTACGGGATCGGCGTGAACGGCTTCGGGTCGCCGAGGATGTTCCTGGCCACCGCCATCGCCTGCTCGGTGGCGTTCATCCGGTGCTCCACGCGCATCAGCGCGCCGAAGCGCTCGTTGTGCCAGCGGGCCACGTCGCCCGCGGCGTGGACGTTCGGCACGGCCTGGCAGGTGGAGTCGCAGAGGACCCCGTCGTCCAGGGGGATGCCGCTCGTCGTGAGCCAGTCGGTCGCGGGTGCGGAGCCGATGGCGACCAGGACCACGTCGGCGTCGACGGTGGTGCCGTCGGCCAACGCCACGCCGGAGACCCGCCCGTCCCCCAGCAGCGCGCTCACGCCCACGCCGGTCCGCACCTCGACGCCGTTCTCCCGGTGCAGGTCGCCGACCCAGCCGCCCAGCTCGTCGCCGAACTGGCGGGACAGGGGCACCGGCGCCAGGTCGACCAGGGTCACGTCGAGGCCGAGGGTGCGTGCCGCCGACGCCGCTTCCGAGCCGAGGAACCCCGCCCCCACCACGGCCACGGACGTGGCCCTGGCCAGCGCCGCCCGCAGCGCCAGGGTGTCGTCCAACGTGCGCAGGACGTGCACGCCCGCCAGGTCGTGACCCTGCCGCAGCCGGAGCGGACGGACCCCGGTGGCGATGACCAGGCGGTCGTAGGGGACGTGGTCGCCGGAGGCCAGCGCGACCGACCGCTTGTCCAGGTCGACGCCGGTGGCCGTCGCGCCCAGCCGCAGACCGACGTCCAGGCGCTGGTAGGTGGCGTCGTCGCGGAACGCGGTGCGCTCCGGTTCCCACGTCCCCAGGAGCACCTGCTTGGACAGCGGCGGCCGGTCGTACGGGAGGTGCAGCTCGTCGCCGATCAGGGTGATCAGGCCGTCGAAGCCCTCGCGCCGCAGGCTCTCGGCCGTGGTCAGCCCCGCCGCCGAGGCCCCCACCACGACGACGCGTCCGATGTCGGGCATCACTCGGCCAGGTGGATGACGAGCGCGGGGCAGAGCACCGCCGCCTCACGCGTCGCGTCGTGCAGGTGGGGAGCCGGGGTCTCGTCCAGCAGCACCACGATCCCGTCCTCGTCGCGCTGGTCGAAGACGTCGGGGGCGGCGAGCACGCACTGGCCCGCGCCGACGCAGCCGTCCTCGTCGATGGTCACGCGCATGGGGTGTTCTCCTTGAGGTGGGGCCCGGTCACCAGGTGACGGGGAGCGAGCGGACGCCGTAGACGAGGGTGTTGTCCTTGAACCGCAGGTCCTCGAACGGGATGTCCAGGCGCAGGGTGGGGATGCGGGTGAACAGGGTGCTGAACACCTGCTGGAGCTCGACCCGCGCGAGCTGCTGGCCGAGGCACTGGTGGGCGCCGTAGCCGAACGCGAGGTGCGTGGACGCCTTGCGGTGGACGTCGAGCTGGTCGGCGTTCGGGAAGGCGGAGGTGTCGCGGTTGCCGGACGCCAGCGACGCCACCAGCCACTCGCCCGCGCGCAGCGTCTCGTCGCCGAGCGGGATGTCCTCGGTGATGGCCCGGAACAGGCCGAACTGCACGACGGACAGGTAGCGCAGCATCTCCTCGACGGCCGAGGGCACCAGGTCGGGGTTCGCGCGCAGCTCGTCGAGCTGGTCGGGGTTGCGCAGCAGGGCGACGGTGCTCAACGCGATCATGTTCGCGGTCGTCTCGTGCCCCGCGACCAGCAGCGACAGGCCGAGGACGACGAGCTCCTCGACGGAGAGGGGCTGGCCGGAGTCCTGGGCCCGCGCGATGAGCCGCGAGATCAGGTCGTCGGTCGGGTTCCGCATCTTGTCGACGACGAGCTGCGCGACGAAGCCCTGGATCTCGGCGTTGGCCTGGATCGCGACGTCCGGGTCGACGTCGACCGAGGTCAGGATGCCGCTCTGCTGCTGGAACCGGTCGCGCTGCTCGTAGGGCACGCCCAGCAGCTCGCAGATCACCAGCGACGGGATCGGCAGCGCGAAGTCGCGCACCAGGTCGACCGGCTCGGTGCTCGCGAGCATCGCGTCGATGTGGTCGTCGATCAGCTTCTGGATGTACGGGCGCAGGGCCTGGATGCGCTTGACGGTGAACTCGGCCGTCAGCAGCCTGCGCAGGCGGGCGTGCGCCTCGCCGTCGCTCTGGATGATCGAGCCGGGGTTGATCGGGGTGTCGAAGTCGGCCTGCGGGTTGGCGTGGCCCATGACGGGCACGGCGGAGCTGAGGCCGGGGCTGTTGAGCACCGTGCGGACGTCGTCGTAGCCGGTCACGAGCCAGGCGTCGATGCCCGCCGGGCAGGAGACGCGCGCGATCGGCTCCTTCTCGCGGAACTCCAGGTAGCCCACGGCGGGGTCGAACGGGCACTCCTTCGACCGTTCCGTCGGGAACGATCCGGTGCTCGGTTTGCTCAGTGCCTCGGTCATGGCGTACCCCTCGTGGTGGTGAATTTTGTGGCAGTAACTGCCACAAGTACCACACTGCCAGTGATGGAGAGGTAACGGCAAGTGGCTGACGTCACGTGCCGGGAAGTCGCTGGTGGCGGTGCTAGCCTGCCTTTCGGGAGTCCGGCCGAGGAGGTGGACGTGGGGATCCGAGAGCTGAAGATGGCCCGGACACGTCGGCTGATCTCGGACAAGGCGTTCGAGCTGTTCACCTGCAACGGCTACCAGCGGACCACGATCGAGCAGATCGCCGCCGCCGCCGAGGTGGGCCCGCGCACCCTCTACCGCTACTTCCCGACGAAGGAGACGCTCGTCGTCGAGTTCGTCCGGACGAGCCTCTTCGACGCGCTGGAGGACCTGCGCTCCCAGCCGCCTGCGCCGCTGCCGGTGGCGCTGAACTCGGTCATCGGCAAGGTCCTCGACGTGATGGCGACCGACCCGGCGCGCGTGCTCGCCGTCTACGAGATCTCCGGGCCGAACGGGTCGGTGCGCGCGCAGCTGGGGGACGTCCTGTGGATGTGGCGCGACGCGCTGGCGGGCGAGGTCGCCCAGCGGCTCGACGACCCCTCCGACCACGTCACCGCCCAGCTCACCGCGGCGTTCGCCATCAACATCATCGAGGTCGTGGTGCGGTCCTGGGTGAACAGCGGCGGCACGGCGGACATGCGCACCCTCGCGGACGAGACGATGGCGCTGCTGCGCGACGGGAAGATCCCCGTGCCGACGCCCGGTCAGGCGTAGCGCTCGGCCAGCGCGGCGAACGCCGCCTTCGGCTCCCACCGCAGGCCGGGGTAGGTCTCGCCGAACCCGTCCTCCAGCACCCTCACCACGCCGTAGCTCGCCACGTCGAAGTTCGTCGCGGGGTCCTCGCCGTGCGGGAGGTTGTAGGTGACGAACGTGCACACGAACGCGATGTCGATGCCCGTGCTCTCCAGCACGTCCAGCACCTCCCGCAGGTAGGTCGCCTGTTCCTGCTCGTCGTGGACGAACTCGCCCCGGAGCGCCACCGGCCGGGGCCCGTCCCAGTCGACCACGAACGTGCCGCGCGCGCCGAGGTCCGCCGCGCCGCGGTGGGTCGTGCAGCCGAACTCGGTGATCGCCGCGGGCTTGTCCTGCGCGCCGAACGCCCGCATCTCGGCCTCGTACCCCTCGGCCACCTCCTTCGACCGGTAGCCGGCGTCGGTGGCGATGATGTCGAACCGGTCCCAGTCGACCTGCTCGAAACCCAGTGAGGCGTAGGTGATCCGACCGCCGAACCGCTCGCGCACGACCTCGACGGCCCGGCCGAGGAAGTCGTCGAGCAGGGCGGGGAGGGCGGCGAGCGCGGGACCGAGTTCCGGGGGCCGTCCGGTGATCAGCGCGAGCCGCTCGTCGAGCGTGTCGCCGGGCAGGAAGCCGATCGTGAACAGGGTCAGTTCGGACCCGGTGACCAGGACGACCTCGGCGCCGCCCAGGCGGATCCGCTCGGCGCGCTCCGCGGTGTCGGCGAGCAGGTCCAGGAGTTCGTCGGTCGTCAGGTCGTTGGTGAACGGCGAGATCCACACCTCGAGGCCGACCGCGGCGGCGTGGACGGCGGCGACCTCCAGCCGGTCGACGTGGCCGCCGGTGATCCGCACGGCGTCGCAGTGCAGGTCCTCCCGGATGATCCGCATCTCGCGCCGCACGACGTCCGGGTCGAACGGTTCGTGCGTGCTCGACCCCCCGCTGCGGAAGCCGGTGTCGTAGGTGATGCCGTGTCGCATGACTCCTCCTTTAGGGAACGTGCCGTACCTTGTAGGAGAAGCTAGGTGGTGAGCGATACGATGCGCAAGGTACTCTTCGTACCCAATTCAGGAGGTGGCCGATGGTCGGGGCGCGACGGCGCGGGGCCGCGCTGGAGGAGGCGATCCTCCAGGCCGCGGTGGACGAGCTGACCGAGTCCGGCTACCCCGGACTGACCATGGACCGGGTCGCGAAGCGCGCTGGCACCAACAAGAACGCCGTCTACCGGCGCTGGCCGAACCGGGCCGCGCTCGGCATCGCCGCCTACCACCGGCTGACGGCCACCACCGTCGAGGTGCCCGACACCGGCGACCTGCGCACCGACGTCCTGGAGCTGCTGCGGATGGCGAACCGCACGTGGTCCTCGCCGTACGGGGAGATCCTGCGCGGCCTGCTGGCCGACCCGGACCTGCTGGCGCAGCTGGGGGAGCGGGCCGCCGACGGCGGGTCCGCGATGTGGCTGACCGTCCTCGGTCGCGCCGTGGCCAGGGGCGAGGTGCGACCCGAGGCGCTGCACCCGCGCGTGGCCACGGTCGCGGTGGCGTTGCTGCGCAACGAGTTCGTGACCCGCGGCGTGCCGAACGCGCCCGACGAGGTGCTCGTCGAGATCGTGGACGAGGTCTACCTGCCGCTGGTCCGGTCCCGGTAGAGGTCGCGCAGGGTCGCGACCTCGGCGCCGTGGTGGATGACCTCGCGGTTGACGTGCAGCACGAGCGCGGCGAACGGGTGGGCGTGGTACGGGCCCTCCGCGGGACCGCACGGCCGCGCGAGGCCCTCGTCGTCCAGCGCCGAAACCCCCTCGTGCCACAGGGAGTACGACTCCCGCAGGTAGTCCAGCCCGGCCTGCGCGGTGCCCGGCCAGCGCACCTCGGCGAGGTCGAACCCGTCACCGAAGTGGTTGGCGGCCCGCGCTCCCAGCACGACCGAGGCGATGTGCGAGATCCGCCAGGCGATCGTCGTGAACGGCGGCACGGGCGGTTCGGCGGCCCAGTCGATCGTGAACCCGCCGTCGCCGTCCGGTCGCACGCTCCAGCACCCGTCGACCGGCTCCCAGAGGTACTCCTCGTCGGTGAGCCCCTCCAGGCGCGGCAGCAGGTGCCGGTTCCAGTGGAAGTCGAGTTGCTCGGTCAGCTCGTGCGTCCAGTTCAGGTCCATGTCCACGACCGTAGGACGCATCGCGGACAACCCCTGTCACCGACGGGCGGGCGGCGCGGTCATCGGGTCCTCCGGCCAGCGGTGCTTGGGGTACCGGCCGCGCAACTCCGACCTGACCCGCGCGTACCCGGTCCGCCAGAACGACGCGAGGTCACCGGTCACGGCCGTGGCGCGGCCCGCGGGGGTCAGCAGGTGCAGCACCACCGGCACGCGCCCGTCCGCGATGCGGGGCGTGTCGACCCAGCCGAACACCTCCTGCACCTTCACCGGCAGCGCGGGGTCGTCACCGCTGTAGTCGACCCGGATCCTGGACCCCGACGGCACTTCCAGGCGGTCCGGCGCCAGCTCGTCGAGCCGCCCGGCGGCAGGCCACGGCAGCAGCTGGCGGACCACCTTCTCCGCGTCGACCTTCGCCAGGTCCGCACGCCTGCGGGCACCGCCGAGCCAGCCGTCGACGCCCGCCAGCAGCGCCTCGTCGGTCATCTCCGGCCACGGGTCGCCGAGCACCCGGTGCAGGAACCCCACCCGTTCCCGCAGCCTCGTGGCGTCGGCGTGCCAGCGCAGCAGCCCCAGCCCCTCGGACCGCAGCCCGGCCACCAGCGCCGCCCGCACCGCGGCCGGGTCCGGATCGCGCAACGGCTTGCTGGACAGCACGATCGCGCCGAGCCTGCGGACCCGGTTCGCGACCACGTCCCCGTCCCAGCGCACGTCGTCCACAGTGGACACCAGTGCCGGAGCGGCCCGCACGGCCAGGCTCTCGTCCACCCGCGCCGCCAGCCGGATGCGGCCGTGGCTGCGACCGGGTTCGCGGTCGGCGACCGCCACGGCCAGCCACTCGGCGTCCCCGAGCCCGCTGCCGTGCGGCAGCTCGGCCGCCGTGCCGCCCGCCATCAGGTACACCCCGCCCCCGCCGGACCGCCTGCGCGCCAACCGCTCCGGGTGCGCCAGCGCCACCACCAGCGCCGGGTCGTCGTGCCCCGTCCCGCCGACCAGCTCCGCCAGCCGACGAGCCTCGCGCGACCACCGCCTGGAGCGGTCGGTGTGGCCGGACCGCAGGTCCCGCAACGCGGTCGACAGCTCCGCGCTGTCGGTGAGCGCGTCGTCGTCCAGCAGCGCCACGACCTCCGCCGCCGCCCGCGCGCCCACCTCCGCCGCGCCGTCCAGCAGCGCGCGGGCCAGCCGGGGGTGCAGGCCGAGACCGGACATCCGCCGCCCGCGGTCGGTGGCGTGCCCGTCGGCGTCGAGCGCGCCCAACGCCCGCAGCACCGAACGCCCGACCTCCAGCGCACCCGTCGGCGGGGCGTCCCACCAGCTCAGCGCCGTCCCGTCGGGCGTGCCCCAGCAGGCCAGTTCGAGCGCGAGCCTGGTCAGGTCGGCGGTCTTGACCTCGGGTTCCGGGTAGCGGGGGAGCGTGCTGTGCTCGTGCTCCGGCCAGCAGCGGTACACGTGACCGGGCGCCTCTCGGCCCGCCCTGCCCGCGCGCTGGTCGGCCACGGCCATCGACACGCGCACGGTGGCCAGGCCGGACAGCCCGCGCCGGTGGTCGACGCGCGGCACGCGGGCCAGGCCGGAGTCGACGACCGCCCGCACACCGGGCACGGTGAGGCTCGACTCGGCGATGGCCGTCGACAGCACGATCCGACGGCGCGCCCCCGGCTTCAGCGCGGCGTCCTGCGTGCCCGCCGACAGCCGCCCGTGCAGGGTGAGCACGTCCACGTCCGGCAGCGACAGCAGCGCGGCGGTGCGGCGGATCTCGGCCGCACCGGGGAGGAACACGAGCACGTCGCCGTCCACTTCGGACAGTGCCCGTCTGGTCGCGCGGGCCACGCACGCCTCGATCCGCTCCGTGCGGGCGGGTGCCACGTGGTCCGTCGTGGTCGGGTAGGTCCGGGCCTCGGCGCGCAGCACGGGCGCGTCGCCGAGCAGTTCGGCGAGCCGGTCCGCCGCGACGGTCGCCGACGTCGCCAGCAGCCGCAGGTCCGGCCGCAGCCCGGCACGCGCGTCGAGCAGCAGCGCCAGCAGCAGGTCCGCGTCCAGGTGCCGCTCGTGGCACTCGTCCAGCAGCACCGTGCCCACGCCCGCGAGTTCCGGGTCGGACTGGAGCCTGCGCACCAGCAACCCCGAGGTCACGACCTCGATCCGGGTCGCGGCCGACACCTTGCGGTCACCGCGCACCGAGTAGCCGACCGTCCGCCCCACCGGCTCGCCCAGCAGCGACGCCATCCGCGCCGCGGCGGCACGGGCCGCGATCCGCCGCGGCTCCGCCACGACCACGCGCCCGGCGTGCGCCTCGGCCAGCGCCAGCGGCACCAGCGTGGTCTTGCCGGTGCCCGGCGGCGCGACCAGCACCGCGCACCCGTGCTCGGCGAGCGCGCCGACGACGTCGCCGAGCACGGCCCGGACTGGCAGGTTCGGCAGCTCCACGGTGAGCCAGTGTGCCAACCTGGCTCCATGGGGAAGCGGGGAGTGCTCGGAGCGGGGCTGGTGGCCGCCGCGGCGGTGGTGCGGGCGGCGAACACGGTGGCGGTCTGGCGCGGGGTGCCGCGGCTGCCGGACGTGGGGGACCCGGTGTCGGGGGTGACCGCGGTCGTGGCCGCGCGCGACGAGGAGGCCACGCTGGACGCGTGCCTCACGGCGTTGCGCGGGCAGGTCGGCCGGGTCGTGGTGGTGGACGACGCGTCGACCGACGGGACCGCCGACGTCGCACGGCGCCACGGCGTCGCGCTGGTGTCGAGCGACGGACCACCGCCGGGCTGGGCGGGCAAGGTCCACGCGATGCACCTCGGCGCGCTCGAAGCCGACGGCGAGTGGCTGCTGTTCGTGGACGCCGACGTGGTCGTCGCCCCCGGCTTCGTCGGGCACCTGCTCGCCGCCGCCAGGGTCCACCAGGCCGCCCTGGTGTCCTCGGCGGGCCGCTCCACGAGGTCGGGGCCCGGCTACTGGCTGCTGCTGCCGCCGACCAACCAGCTCCTGTTCGAGAGCACGTCGCCGTCCGGCCGACCGGGGCGCAGGGCGCTCGGCGTCGGGCACTGCATGCTGGTGTCGCGCGAGGCCTACGACCACGCGGGCGGCTGGTCGGCCATCGCCGCCACGCGCGCCGACGACGTCGGCCTCGCCACGCTCGTGCGGGACTCCGGCGCGCGCACGCAGTACGTGGACGCGGGCGCCGAGCTGACCACGTCCGGGCACGACACGGTCGCGAAGTCGTGGAGGTCGCTGCGCAAGAGCACGTTCGCCGGGATCAACGAGCTGGTGGACGGCCCGGCCGCCGTGTGCGCGGTGCTCGCGGCCAGCGGTGTGGCGCACATCGCCTACGGCCTCGCGCCGGTGGCCGCCGTAGCAGGCCGGTCCAGGGCGGTCCGGGCGCTGGGCGTGCTCGGCTGGCTCGGCCAGGCCGTCGCCCACCTGGCGTACGTGCGGCGCGTCGGCCAGCCCCGGGCGACCGCGCTGCTCGCGCCCGCGGCACCGGTCGCGCTGGGACTGGTGATGCTCGACAGCGCCGCGCGGGCGTGGCGCGGCGTGACGTGGAAGGGCCGCGACGTGTCAGGCTGACCGGGTGGTTGACCCGCTGCACGACCCCGACGACCCCGACCTGCTCGACCCCTACCGCGCTCGTGAACTGGCCGGACTCGTGGAGGCGGCCAGGATCGCCTCCGGCGCGGTCCGGTACGGCAAGGTCGGGAAGGTCGGGTGCGCGACCGTCGTGGTCAACCGCGACAACCCGTTCCCGTCGGGCAACTTCGCGTGCGCCCTGTACGGGTCGTCGGCGGAGGTCGCGGGCACGCTGATGCGGCTGGAGCAGACGTTCGCCGACATCGGCCGCGCCGAGGCCGTGGTGTACGCCTCACCGACGACCGTGGCCGAGATCGAGGGCATCGCGGACGACGCGGGCTGGTACGCCGTCGAGGAGTCGATGGCCGTCGTGCACCGCGGCCGGGCCGACACCTCGCCCCGCGTCCGGCCCGCGCGGGACACGGACCTGGAGCACGTCGGCGCGCTCGTGGCCGACGAGCTGGGGCTGCGGATGAGCGGTCAGCGGCGGCTGGTGCGGCACCTCGGGCAGCGGTGGGACGACCCGCGCTGCGTGCAGCTCGTGGTCGACGACGGCGAGCGGCTCGTCGGGTTCGCGGGCGGGTTCGCCGAACGCGGAGTGGGGCTCGTGGAGCAGGTCGTGGTGCTGCCCGCCCGGCGTCGGCGCGGACTCGGGAGCGATCTGGTGTCGAGCACCGTGGCCGCCCTGCGGTCGGCGGGGGCGCTGCTCGTGGCCGCTCACGTGGACGAGGGCGGAGCCGGTGAGCGGTTCGCCGAGACGTGTGGATTCTCCGGCGGATACCCCGTTACGGCGTACGCCCGCCGGGTGGACGAGCTGCTGGATTGAGATTCCAGCCCGCGAGGCTATATCTTTAGCACAGCTAAACGATGCTGGGAGGCCGCGCGTGCAGGGGATCGCCGTAGTCAGACCACGACTTCCCAACGAGGTGTGGGTGCTCGTGGTGGCGAGCTTCATCATCGCCATCGGCTTCGGGATCGTCGCCCCGGTGCTGCCCATGTACGCGTCGAGCTTCAACGTCGGCACCTTCGCCGTCTCGGCCGTCGTCAGCGCGTTCGCCCTGGTCAGGCTGCTGTTCGCGCCGGTGAGCGGGCGCCTGGTGTCCCGCTTCGGCGAGACGCGGACCTACATCTGGGGCATCGTCATCGTCGCCCTGGCGACCGGGGCGTGCGGGTTCGCGACCCACTTCTGGCAGCTCATCGTGTTCCGCTCGATCGCGGGCGTCGGCTCCACGATGTTCACCGTCGCGGCCGTCGGCCTGCTCATCCGGCTGACCCCGGCGCCGCTGCGGGGCCGCGCCTCCGGCCTGTGGGCCACCGGCTTCCTGCTCGGCAACATCGCGGGCCCGATCGTCGGCGCAGGCCTCGTCGGCTTCTCCATCCGGACCCCGTTCGTCGCCTACGCCGCGGCCCTGTTCATCGCCGCCCTGTTCGTCTGGCTGTTCCTGCGCCGCTCCACGCTCGCCGCGCTCGACCAGAACAGGTCGCAGCCGACGATGACCGTCCGCGACGCCGTCGGCTACGCCTCCTACCGCGCCTCGCTCGCCTCCGGCTTCGCCAACGGCTGGGCCGTGTTCGGCCTGCGCATCTCCCTGGTGCCGCTGTTCGTCGTCGAAGCGCTGCACGGCAGCCCCGCCGTGGCAGGCATCTCCCTGTCCGTGTTCGCCGCGGGCAACGCCGCCGTCCTCATGCTGTCCGGCAGGCTCTCCGACAGCATCGGCCGCAAACCGATGGCCATCGCGGGCCTCGCCGTCTCGGCCGTCGGCACGGTCGGCATGGGCTTCAGCGGCACCGTGACCCTGTTCATGGTCGCCTCGCTCGTCGCGGGCGTCGGCGCGGGCCTGCTCAACCCGCCGCAGAACGCCGTGGTCGCCGACGTCATCGGGTCGAACGCCAAGGGCGGCCCCGTGCTGGCCGCGTTCCAGATGGTCACCGACCTCGGCGCCATCATCGGCCCGCTGCTCGCGGGCGTCCTGGCCGACCGCTTCTCCTACCAGGTCGCCTTCACCGTGACCGGCGTCATCATGGTCATCGCCCTGGCCTTCTGGTTCGTCGCCGAGGAAACCCTCCCCGAGGCCGACGACCCGCACGTCGGCGAGGCCGTGGCGGGCGAGTGCGGTGTGGTGGGCGAAGCCCCCGAACTGCCCACCGGCGAACGCGTCGGGGGCCGCCCGCGCCAGCCCGACGCGTGACCGCTCAGGTTCCGCTCAGCCTCCGCGGCTAGCCTGCCGGGGGAACAGGGCGGACTGGGAAGGACGCGAACGACGTGGGTGGCGCGGAGCGGAACGCTCGCAAGAAGAAGCAGCAGCAGATGGCGGCCAAGTCGGTGGCCGCCGCACGCGGGTCGTCCGGCTCCGGCGACCGCAACAAGATCCTCATCGGCGTGGTCGTCGTGGCGGTCCTCGCCGCGGGCGTCATCGGCGCCGTGCTGCTCAACAAACCGTCCGAACCCCAGGCCCTCACCCCGGCCCCGAACCTGAAACCCCTCTCCGTGCCCGTCCAGCGCCAGGCCGACGCCACCGTGCTCGTCGGCAAGGACACCGCGAAGGTCACCGTCGACGTGTACGAGGACTTCCTCTGCCCCGTCTGCGGCACGTTCGAGGAGAAGTACGGCGACCAGCTCAGGCAGCACGTGGAGGCCGGGGACCTCAGGGTCCGCTACCACCTGCTCCCGCTCCTGGTCCGCTACTCCGACCCCGAGGGCTACTCGAGCGACAGCGCCAACGCCGCCGTCTGCGCCGCCGACGCGGGCAAGTTCCCCGAGTACCACGACTCCCTCTACGCCAGCCAGCCGGAGGAGAACGGCCCCGGCTACACCATCGCCCAGCTCGTGCAGCTGGGAACCGACCTGGGCATCACCGGCGACACCTTCAAGTCCTGTGTGGAGAGTGGCACCCACCGCCAGGCCCTGGAAGCCGACCTCGACAAGGCCGACAACACCCCCCACCTCCAGGCCGAGCGCAGCGACGGCAGCAAGGGCTTCCAAGGCACCCCCTCGGTCGCCGTCGGCGACAAGCTCGTCAGCATCGACAACGAGAACTGGATCTCCGACCTCCTCAGGGGCTGAGATCGACCACCGCCGACCGGCCCTGCTGTCCAGCGGGCCGGTCGACGGGTCGTCTATCAGGGCGAATGCGGTGGGGGGACCCCCGATTTTTATTCGGTGGGGACGGTGTTGTACGGTATGGGCACACGAGAACGACGGGTGACCGGCCGGGAAACGTGGAAGCACGGGGCTGTGGCGCAGCTGGTAGCGCATCACACTGGCAGTGTGAGGGTCAGGGGTTCGAGTCCCCTCAGCTCCACAACGATATATGGAATACAAATCACCCGCTGACCTGGGATTATCTGGTTAGCGGGTGATCTTGTTTGTGTGTCCACTGTGGACTGCGGCTCCGAAACTGGAGCAAATCTGGAGCACAGCCCGGAATGACCCGAAACAGGGTCAACCGCATTGCTCCAGAACAGTTCGCCCTGTCGGGTCAGCTTCCGCACGACCTGCTCGGGGGTGTGCCGTTTCCTGGTGCTCATCGTGATCGAGCCTTTTCGCCCACGAACCGGACTGTCAGGCTCCCACTGGTCCTGGACCGACCCAATGGGGTCACGTCAGGTGCGCGTAGCGACGTTTGGTCCGCGGGCTGTGTGCCAGGCAGCCCTGTGCGAGGACATCACCAGACCGGTGGCGGGTCGGTGGTCACAGGTTCACGCGCGCCAGGCGGGCGATGAGGCTGGGCTTGTTCTTGTGCGCCTGTCGGAGGGCCGAGTGGCGTCGAGCGAACTCGTCCGGGCGGTCTTCGCGGTCGGCCAGGGCTTGCAGGTCGACGAGGAGTGCGACGGCGGCGTCGTAGTCGGCGGGTTTGCGGGTGGCGATCAGGGCGTCGATGCGTGTCCAGGCGGCTTGCTCGTCGTGCGCCAGCTCGTTCAGCCGCCGCTCGCGGGCGCGAGTCCTATCGCGCTCACGACGGGTTTTCTCCTTGGTGTGCTTGGCCTCTTCCTGTCGCTGTCGTTCGGCTCGCCCGCGTGCCGTCTCACCCAGGAGTTCGCCCACCGTGCGCCTCGGCGGTGCGGCGGCGGGTGGGGTGGTCCGGTCGCGGAACCGGCGCAGCAGTTCCGTCCGCACGGTCGCGGCCTGGTCTTGGACGACTCGCAGCAGCAGGCGGTCCTTCTCGGTACCGGGCAGCGCTCTCACCCAGGCAGCGAGTGGGTCCGGGTCGTCGGCGGTCTCGGTGAGCGGAGGGCTCGCGTTCGCCGCGACCGTGAGCAGGTCGTCGTCGAGGCGGAGGAAATCGGCCAGGGCGCGCTGCGCCGCGGTGAGCGTGCGCAATCCGGCGGGCACGGGTGGTTCCGGCTCGTCGTCCTCGTCGCGGTCGAACGCTTCCTCGTCGCGTTCCCAGGTGCCGTACCCGGCCAGCCACGCCAGGTACAGCGCGCGGTGGTCACCGGCGGCGAGTTCGCCTCGGACGCCGACGATGGCGGACAGCGCTCCCTGCGGCTCGTAGTCCCAGTCGCCGGTCTCGTCGTGGTTGTGCAGGTCGAGGACGAGGTGCGTGCTCGTCGTCCAAGCACCGACCTGCTCGTCGACGAGGTAGGGCTCGACCGCGTCCAGGTCGAGCAGACCGCGCGGCAGGCGCAACAGGAGGCGTCGGGTCCCCCAGTCGGCGAGGTAGAGGTGCGCGTCGTAATGGCGTTCCACCAACCGGACGGGGTCGCCCCGGAAGTCGCCCCACTCGTACTCGTTGACGAAGCTGGTGGCGGTGATCCGCGCGCGGGTGGACAGGGCGCGGACCTCGGCCTGAGCCTTCGCGTCGAGCGGCCGGTCCAGAGCGACGAACTCGTAGTACTGGTACTCGCTCAACGCCCGCTCCGCTTCCCGGTCTCGGTGAGCGGCGTCGCACGGAAGCCCGAACCCTCTCCCAGGTGGATGAACAGGTGCCCGGTGAGCGTGCCGTCCTCGGCGACGACAGCCCAGCCGCGCCCACAGGCCTGGTCCATCTCGTCGTTGCCCTCCCAGGTGAACTCGACGAAGGGCCGGCCGTCGCGCTCGCTCCAGCGGCAGTCCATCCGCCCGTTGACGGCGATGAACCCGAACTCACCGGTCCCGTCCCGCGTGAATTCGATGAACCCCGGCTCGACGAGGTCGATGGCGGCCTCGTCCCACTGGTTCATCTCCACGATCCGCCACCGACCGGTCGTACGCCCCGCGAGCTTCGCCACTCGTCCACTCCTCGGGCCTGAGTCGCTCTCGAAGGCCGAATTGTCGAGGGTGCAGGGTAGCGCCAGGCCGGTGGACGGTGACCGAACAGTTGCGACAGCGAGGTGAACAGGGCCTCCGGGCGGCGGTTTCTCTGTGTGCGCTGCTCAGGATGCTTGTCGAATAGTGCTGGCGGTGTTCCGGAATCATTCACGCTGTCGGGTCGGCTGTCGAACGGGTCGTCGATCAGCGTTCCGGTATGGCGTGGCCGAGCTTGAGCAGGGCCTTGTGGAACTTCAACTCCTGGTCCGGGCGGACGGCGAGGTGGCGGTCGC
>NZ_DBNGPQ010000150.1:0-16896 GCF_057122925.1 Umezawaea sp.
GCCACGGAGGTCACCACCGATCTGCGCACCACGAGGATGATCGCGGCACTGGTCAACCGCCTCACGGCCGAGGTGACCAGCATGCCCTCCGCGTCGCTGTTCACCGCGACCACGACGCACAACGCCACATCGATGTCGGCACACCGCAGCACCGCATCACCGCGGCCGTCACCGTGCACGACGTGAGCCCCGTCGTAACCCGCGATGGCGGCACGATCGGAGTCGACCTCCACGACGACGACACTCGTGGCGGTCGCGAGTTCCACCAGGGTCAACGCGGCACGACGTCCCGTCGCGCCGTACCCGATGACCACGACATGGCCGAACATCACTGCTCCTCGCGATGATGGGCGAGAACACGACTCGCCACTTGGTCCCACAACCCTCGCATCGCACTGACCGAGGTGAACCTGACGATCTGCTTGCGCTTTCCCCAGGTCGATCCGCACGTCGCCGATCGAAGTGGGGGAGCAGAACATCATGGAGCGAGGCGGAACAGCGGCGACACCCGTGCGGCATCCGAAGTCCGACCTCGACCGGACGACCCGTGCTCATCGTGACAGCGGGGAACGGGAACTAGCGGGCTCGGCCTCGGCGGAGGTTGAGGAGGTTCCACACGAACAGCACCGGGGCGCCGAAGGCGATCACCACGATGACGCTGATCGTGTCCCCGCTGGTGGCCCGGTTGTGGGCTGCTGCTGCACCACCGGTTTCACCAGCGCCTGCGGCTGCACCTGCGCGGGCAGGTTCTTCACGGCCGCCGGAGCAGCGAGCGCGGGCAGCGGAATGGCCTCGGTGTCGTCGAAGTCGACCATGCCGGTGGCCTCGATGACCTGGATGTGGTCGAGCACCACCTCCATGCGGCGTTCGGCGAACGCGCGGATCTCGGTGTTGCGGGTGCTGCTGAGGATCTGGGCCAGGAACGTGAAGACGCCACCGCGAGCGGCCCGCAACCGGTTGGCGAAGACCTGGTCGAACTCCGCGCTCCCCGTCGGTGCGGCACGTTGCACGCACCCGGCACCGCCACGGTCGTGCGGGTGTCCGGCGGTCGCGTGCTGACCACCGGCGGCCCGTTCGTGGAGTCCGGGGAGCGCCTGGGCGGGTTCTACGTCATCGAGGCCGAGGACCTCGACGCCGCGCTCGGCTGGGCGTCCAAGGTGACCGAGATCATCGCGACGCCGATCGAGGTCCGCCGGTCGCCGGGTTCGCGACCGAGCCGGGAGGCTGGCCCCGTGCTCGGCAACGTCGAGCTCGGCCGGATCTTCCGCGAGGAGTTCGGCCGCTCGGTGGCGGCGCTGATCCGCTTCACCGGCGACATCGACGTCGCCGAGGACGTGGTGCAGGACGCCTTCGCCACGGCGTTGCGCAGGTGGCCGGTCGACGGCCTGCCACCCTATCCCGGTGGCTGGATCATCACGACCGCCCGCAACGCCGCCGTCGACCGGCTGCGCCGCGAGGCGCGGGGTCGAAGCCCGCTCGGCGAGGTGGCCGTGCTCGCGCCGAGCGAGGACGTGCCCGTGCAGGACGCCCTGGGGGACGACCGGCTCCGGCTGATCTTCACCTGCTGCCACCCCGCCCTGTCGACCGACGCCAGGGTGGCGCTCACCTTGCGGCTGCTCGGCCGGTTGTCCACCGCCGAGGTGGCCCGGTCGTTCCTGGTCGCCGAGCCGACGATGGCCCAACGACTCGTCCGGGCCAAGCGCAAGATCAAGGCCGCCCGCATCCCCCACCGGGTTCCCGCGGCCCATGAGCTGCCCGACCGGCTGTCCTCGGTGCTGGCCGTCCTCTACCTCCTCTGCACCGCGGGCCTGAACAGCCCCGACCTCGGTTCGGAGGCGATCCGACTCGCCCGGACCGTGGCCGTGCTCCTGCCCGGCCAACCCGAGGCCGTGGGCCTGCTGGCCTTGGTGCTCCTGACCGAATCACGCCGACCCGCGCGCGCCCGCCCGCCCCGGCGGCGCGCTCGTCCTGCTCGGCGACCAGGACCGCGCCCTCTGGGACCGCGACCTGATCGCCGAGGGACAGGACCTCGTGCGCTGGTGCCTACGACGCGACCGGCCCGGCCCCCACCAACTCCGGGCCGCCCTCAACGCCGTGCACGCCGACGCCAAGACCTCGCGGGACACCGACTGGCCGCAGGTCTTCGCGCTCCACGACCACCTGCTGTCCCTCTCCCCACCCCGGTCATCGCGCTCAACCGAGCCGTCGCCATCGGCGAGGTCCGGGGTCCGCGCGCCGCACTCGACCTCGTGGACGCGCTCGACCTGGACGACCACCACCCGTTCCACGCCACACGGGCCGACCTGCTCCGAAGGCTCGGCCGCCACGACGAGGCGCCGGTGGCGTACCACCACGCCACGACCCTGGTGCCCACCGCGGCCGAACGGGACTTCCTCAGACGCGGAGGTCGAGGAGCACGCTGACGGCCGTATCCGCCCCCCTTGCGCCCGCGCTCCTCGGCCGACGCGGCCGGTTCGCCAACGCCGACTACCGCCGGTGGTGCCGCCTGCCGGACGCGCGGCACCACCGGACCGGTCACTCCTCGCAGGTCCGGTCGTGGTTGACGCACCGGACGACGCGGTTCATCAACCGCTGGGACATCACGGTGGCGAAGTCGTCGTGGTCGGTCGCCGGGTCGTGGTCCTCCTGGGGGAAGGAGTCCACCTCGTACTGCCCAGCCTGCTGGACCGCGCGGGGATGTCGTCGACCAACGTCACCCGGAGTTGCGGCACCGGCTTGAACCCCCGCTTGCAGGAACCGTTGGCGTTGGGGGAGACGATGTGGTCGCGGTGGTTCTTGCTGTCGGTGTTCTTGCCGTCCCAGCAACTCGGGAGGTCGTGGACGCGCAACACCTTGCCGCCCTCGGGGCAGAACGGGTACTTGTCGATCACGACCGCGCCCTCGAACCCGCTGCAACTCCACGACGCGCGGGCGTTCTGGGTGCCATTGACCGACTCGTTCTTGTCGTCGACGTCCTCGGGCGGGTTGTCCTTGGTGTTGTGGCAGATGTTCTGGGCAGATGCCGGGCGCACCCCTCGGTGGCGATCCCGCCACGACTCACCACTGGTGGGCGACATCCACGACAATGCGGTCGGGCAGCGTGAACACCCGGAACGGCAAGCGGGCGCGGACACCCAGCCCGAGGTCCGTGGTGCCCTCCCAGGACCCGGCCCAGGCGACCTGCCGGAACGTCCGGTAGCCGGTCACGTCCACGACCTCGGCCGGGTCCGCCGGCTCGTAGGTAGGGTCGAAGTCCTCGTCGTAGGACGGCGAGTACGCCATCACGAACAACTTCGCACCGCCGCGCAGCGGAACCGGCTCACCCGACCCGACGTAGGTCACCTCGTCGGCGTAGCGCACGTGGTAGCCGCCGTCGGCCAGGTGGGTGTCGATCACCAGCCGGTCGAAGTGCTCGTGCCGCCCGGAACGAATGCCGGTCACCGCACCGCTGGTACCGGTGATCACGGTCTTGGGCCCCGATCCCCAGTGCGCCGGCGCACAGGCAGTGGCACCGGCACTTGCCGACACCACCGTCATGGCTACCGGTACGGAGGCGACCGCCAACGCCAACCTGCGCATGATCTCCCTCTCCCTCACGTGGGCTTCCCACCCGGCGAACACGAGGCGCCCGGCCAGCCACCCGGATTGTCCGATCGGTTGTGGCTGTTGTGCGTCAGCACATCACGACACCCGTCACGTTCGGCGACGCGCATCGCGCCGGTACTGGTAGGTCGCCGCCGCACTGAACCCGGCCGTGACCACGACGATGAATCCCATGGCCATATGGTGGCCCACCACGGTCGGAGCATCCGTGCCCTCGTTGTAGCCGAGCACGAACGGCGCGATGATCAACCACGCACCCAGCACCACACAGGCGAGGCTGAGCAGCGGTGTGGCGTCGAGGACCACTGTCCGAACCACCGCCAACAACACGAGGACCACGCCGACCACCACGGAGTTCCAGCGGCCGTCAAAACCTCGACCCGTGGCCGTGTAGTCCAACGCGAAGGGCGAGACGGCCAGCCAGAAACCGGCGAGCATGGTCAGCGCACTGACTGCCCTCGCGGCAAGAGGATTGTGTGCGGTTCGGTCAAGGGCCGCACCTGTGGGCTGTTCGGTGATTAGCACGTCATCGCTTCGAGACGACGTTCTCGGTTGATGGTTCATTCTCGCTCCCTTCGCTCTCGGCTTGATTCCTCCTGATCGGGTCGTGAGCCGTGACGCTCTCCCGAGACGCGGCTGCTCACACCCGGCGTTGTCCGGTCCTGGTTCAACGGGTCCCACCTTTCAACGGGGTCCCACCTTGAGGAACGGTCTGACAAGCCACGCGGCCGGCAAGCGAGGTGGTCGACCGCCGTGACGAGTGTCCGTTGGTGTTCATGTCGTTCGGGTACCCGGACGACCGCCTCGGAGACAGCACGACGAACGACGTCAGGCAACCGCAAGGTTCACCTCCGGCGCTGTGTCGGCCACCGGTACTGACGGCTCAGCAACCAGCGGATGCGCTGCCGTAAAACTCCAGGGGGGTGGTCGTCGGGCGAAGGCCGGCACCCGTGGGCCGAACGGGAGCGGATCGCGGCGGATCTCGTTGAGGTGAACGGGGCGCAGTGCCAGCACCAGGTCGTCGGCCCGAACGGCGGCGTCGACGAACGACCTCACAGGTCAGCGCGGAAGACCGGTCACCTCGCCGCTCCGTCGCGCAGTTCTCCGGAGATCACCACGCGGGTGGTGCCGAGGCGGGCGGCCACGGAGCTTGCGTGCGGCTTGCGCACGACGACGACAACGGCCGACTTCGTCAGGCGCCTCACGACCGCGGCAGGCTCGATCGAGCAGGGTGCGCGGCGCGAAATCCGAACTGAAGCAGCGCAGCAGGAGGTTGGCGGTCACGCCGTGCTCGGGGAGGGCAACGTGATGGTGGAGCGCAGGGCTTGAGCGGGCACCACAACCGCATCGAGACCGCCCGACCAAAGCCGCGGTGTGGGTCGAGGACCGGCCGGACGGCGGCTCCCGATTAGTCGTCGAGATCGCGGAGGCAAGCCGGTGAGGCGCTCGACCATGCTGGTGGTGCGTCGTGGCGCTGACCGGGTGCGGGGTGATCACCCTGGGCGAACCGAAACCACTCGTGACGTCGTCGACCACCCCCCAACCCTTACCCACCCTCAGGCAACGACCGGATCCGCCGTCATCCTCACCGTCGGAGCCGACCAGTTCGTCGGCGGTACCCGATTCGACCACGTTGGTCGAATGAGGCACAGGCCGACCTGAGTCGCTCAGTCGGTTCAGCGGAAGCAGAAGTGCGGTCCGACCGCCCGATCACGACCGCTCCAGCCCGCTCCGGTCGCCCGCAGCCACAGCTCGTCCCACGACACCGGTGCTTGATCGCCGTTGTCGTGGATACGCCCGCAGTGATCGCAGATCAAGATCAATTCGATATCGAGTTCATCGGGACTCGCGGTCACGGTGCGGTTTTCGCCTCTCACAGCAAGGGAACGTGTTCCGTGCAGATGTCTGCCGCCCCGTGCGGCAGGCACCTGGTCGTGCACCTGGAGTGTCATAGCGACCTACCCCGCTGTCGCCCACGACGCGGGAAATGAACCTTGCGATCACACCTCTGGACGACCAGGCACTGGAGCGAGACCACCACCAGCTACACCGGGGTCCTGCGCGTGCTGGGGATGTGCGCGGACCGCTGCTCCATCACGGTGGGCCTGGTCGGAGGTGCCGGGATGCCCGCGGTTCGAGTCGACGACTGGCTGGACCGGGCGCTGGACCCACTCGCGACAGCCGTCGCCGAGGAGACGTCACGAACTCTCGATCGAAGTCGCTTGGTCGCCGGGGATTGAGCCGGAAATCCGACGTCGACGGCGCGTGAATCGAATACCCGGCACAATGGCCAAAATCCAGCATCTCGATTGATTCTCGACATCAGCCGAGTCTCGTAAGGAACACGTAAGGCATCCTTGGTCAACTTGGCGGTCACCCCGTCCGGCCATTCCCCGTGAAGATAGGAGTCGCCCCACACCGGAACCGAAAGGACTCCTCGCATGGAGAGCCCGCTGGCGCGCCGACTGCTCGCCGAACTCGCCGGAACCACCACCCTGTGCCTCTTCGGCATCGGCGCCGCCGCGGCCGTGGCCAGAGTCGAGGCGGGCGGACCGGGACTGCTCGTGGTGGCACTCGCCCACGGGCTCGCCCTCGCCGTCGCCATCTACGCGTTCGGCTCGGTCTCCGGCGGCCACTTCAACCCCACCGTCACCATCGCCCTGGCCGCCAGGGCCCGGTTCCCCTGGCGCGAGGTGCCCGCCTACGTCCTCGCGCAACTACTCGGCGGCACGCTCGGCGCGACCGTCATCCACCTCGCCTACACCGGCTCAGGCACCACAGGCGGACTCGGCGCGACCACCCTCGCCGAGGGCGTGAACGTCGGCCAAGGCCTGCTCGCCGAGGCATTCGGCGCGTTCCTGCTGGTCACCGCCGTCTACGCGCTGGCCGTGACCTCATCGGCCCCCAAGGGCGTGGCCGGCTTCGGCATCGGCCTGGCGCTGGCCGTCCAGATCATGGCGATCGGTCCGCTCACCGGCGCCTCGGTCAACTTCGCCCGCACCATCGGCCCCGACCTGGTGCTCGCCGTCACCGGCGGCCAGGTCGCCTGGTCACACCTGGTCGTCTACCTCGTCGGCCCGATCGCGGGCGGCCTGGCGGCCGCGCTGCTGCACGAGGCCGTCAGCGGCCTCAAGACCGCACGGCCGACCGTTGAACGGGTCTGAGCCGACCGAGCCGATGCCTGCCGACGTCGCCAGACACCTGGCCTGCCTGGCAGGCAGTTCGGCGATCACCGAAGGCTGGACGGTCGACAGCGTTTCCCACAACTCGCGGTCCTGCACGATCGACGTTCGCACGCAGGTAAAGCCCCAATTTTCCCCGGAGAAGGAAGTGGAACTCGGACCATAGCAGTCCTGCACTGATCCCCTAGAGAACCGAATCGGACTCCGCAACCGATTCGGCACGGTTTCGCGCGTTTGATTCGCGATTTACGGTCAGGTCCACAGCATTCGCTGTGGACCTGACCGTCGTGTACTGCTGGGCCCGATCCACGGAGGCCGATTTGCGTACGGGCTGCTTGTGCGGCATCTTTGCGCACGGAGCGCCGGGAAGTCTGGTCGGCAACGCCTGCCCCGCACGGGGTGGGTGGTTCGACGTTGACGGGAAACCAGATGGCGCTCGTGTTGGCATTCGGTGTGGTTCTGCTCATCAGCGTGTCCCTGTCGGGCGTGGCGGCACGCACCGTGCTCTCGACAGCCCTGCTGTTCCTGGTGGCCGGAGCGCTGATCGGCCAAGGCGGGTTCGGGCTGGTCGACATCCCGTCGGACGGGGCGTTCGTCACCGGTCTGGCGGACTTGGCCCTGTTCACCGTGCTGTTCACCGACGGCCAACGCGCGGGCCTGCCCGCGTTGCGCGACGGGTGGCGGCTCTCCGGCCGTGCACTGGGACTGGCGATGCCGTTGACCATGATCGGCATCGCGCTGCCCGCGCACTTCCTGGCCGGTCTGGACTGGACGACCTCGCTGCTCATCGGCGCGATCCTCTCCCCCACCGACCCGGTGTTCGCCGCGGCCATCGTGGGCCGCACCGACGTGCCGCTGCGGCTGCGGCGACTGCTCAACGTCGAGTCCGGGCTCAACGACGGGCTGGCACTGCCGTTCGTCCTGATCTTCCTGGCCACCGCCGCCGGCAGCGACACCGATCTGGGCACCATCACCGGCGAACTGGTCGCGGGCCTGGCACTGGGCGTCGCGATCGCGACGGTCATCACCCTGGCGTGGAAACTGCGCATCCTGACCGCCGAACCCCGCCTGCAGGCGCTGGGGCCGCTGTCGATCGGCGTGATCGTCTACGCGGCCTGCCACCTCACCCACGCCAACCCCTACCTCGCCGCGTTCGCCGCCGGATCGGTGCTGGCCACCCTGGACCACGGGACCGCGGAGAACTTCGAGCACTTCGGCGACCTGCTCTCCGAGGTCACGAAGTTCGCCGCGCTGCTGGTGTTCGGCGCGCTGATCACCCCGGAACGCCTCTCCCACCTGACCGCCGGCGACTGGGCCGTCGCGGTCATCGCGATCCTGCTCATCCGACCCGCCGCGATGCTGCTCTCACTGCTGCGAACACCACTGCCCGCGCGGGAACGATCAGTCGCGGCGTGGTTCGGTCCCAAGGGATTCGCCTCCGTGGTCTACGGACTGCTGGTACTGCAAGCGGGCATCCCCGCCGGGGAGCACGTGTTCGACCTCGTCGCGGTCACCATCGCGTTGTCGATCGTGCTGCACTCCTCCACCGACGTGCCGATCGCCAAAGCGCTCAGCGTGGAGCCACCCGGCAACCTGCCCACCGGTCGGCCCGTCGAGAAGACCGACCGGCGGCGAGGACTGTGAGCGCCGGAACGGTGTTCGCGGTGCTGTTCATGGTCACGTTGGCACTCATCCACCGACGCCAGTCGTGGATTCGACTGGCGTCGGTGCTGGGATGGGCGCTGGTGTGGGTGGACGGCGAATGGGCCAACCACTGGACGGACTCGATCGGACTGGCCGTCACGGGCTGCTGCCCGCTGTGGCTGTGGTTGCGTTGGAACGACGACGAACGGCGTCCCGACGAACACGGATCGAACGGTTCACCGGTGGTCACCGCTGAACTCGCTGTCGATGAAGTCGAGCACCTCCCCCAGCGACGCCGCCGAGAGGTCGAGGCCGGAGGGCTCGTCGGCGTCCGGGGACCGGCGGTCGGTCCACAGCCGCAGCAGCCGGGAGAGCCGGTCGGCGACCTCGTCGTGCGGTTCGGGAACGGCCGCGGTCAGCGCTGCCTCCAGGTCGTCGAGCGCGGTGGTCAGGGGCGCGGTCGGTGGTGGGGTGAGCAGGGTGGTGAGGTGGTCGGCCAGCGCGTTCGGGGTGGGGTGGTCGAAGACGACGGTGGCGGGCAGGCGGAGACCCGTGTCGCGGTCGAGGCGGTTGCGCAGTTCGACGGCGGTCAGCGAGTCGAGGCCCAGGTCGAGGAAGCCGCGGTCCGCGTCGACCAGTTCCGCGGCGGTGTGGCCGAGCACCTTCGCGGTGTGGGTGCGGACCAACGCCCTCACCGCGTTCGGGTCCGAAGTGGACACCTGGCTCGGTTCGGGTTCCGGTCGGCCGCCCGCGAGGTCGCGCAGCAGGAACGGGGCCGAACGCGAGGCGCGCAGGCCCGCGAGGTCCAGTCGGGCCTGCACCAGGGACTCGGTCCCGCCCGCGGTGCGGTCGAACAGGGCCAGTCCGTCGGCGGCGTCCAGCGGCAGCATCCCGTTGGCGGCCATGCGGGCGAGGTCGGTGCCGCTGAGCCTGCCGCCCAGCCCGTCGGGCTGCGACCACAGCCCCCAGGCCTGCGACACGGCGTGGCCGCCGCGACGGCGGACCTCGTGGGCGACCGCGTCGAGGAAGGCGTTCGCCGCCGCGTAGTTGCCCTGGCCCGGTCCGCCGAGCACACCGCTCGCCGAGGAGAAGAACACCAGCAGGCGGAGGCCGGGCAGGTCCTTGAAGTGCAGTGCGGCCTCGGTCTTGGCGCGGAGCACGGGGTCCACCCTGTCGCGGTCCAGCGACAGGACGGCCCCGTCGTCGGTGACACCGGCGGCGTGCACGACGGCGGTCACCGGGCGGTCGACGGTCGCCAGCAGGTCGGCGAGCGCCGCGCGGTCGGCGACGTCGCACGCCAGGACGCTGACCTCGGCGCCCAGCGCCGTCAGCTCCTCGTGCAGCGCAGGCGCGCCGGGGGCGGCGGGGCCGCGCCTGCTGACCAGCACCAGGTGCCGCACACCGCGTTCGGCCACCAGGTGGCGGGCGAGCAGGGCGCCGAGCCCTCCCGTGCCGCCGGTGATCAAGACGGTGTCGTGGTCGCCGAGGTCCACCGGCTCCGCGGTCGGTTCGGCGCGCACGAGCGACGGCGCGAACAGCTTTCCCGCCCGCAGCGCGAGCTGCGGTGCGCCGGTGCCGACCGCGCGGCCGATCTCGTCGTCGGACGGCGGTCCGTCGGTGTCGAGCACGGTGAACCGGTCGGGGTGCTCGGTCTGGGCGGACCGCACCAGGCCCCACAGCGCCGCCTGGTCCGGGTCGACCTCCTCGGCGGGGTCGACGGCCACGCCGTGCCGGGTGAGCAGGACCAGTCGGGTCCGGTCGTCCGACCGACCGGTGAGCCAGCCGCGCAGCAGGGCGACGGTCTCCACGACGGCGTCGGCCGCACGGCCTCCGGGCGCGGGGTGGACCACCAGGTCCGGCGCCGGGTGGGCCGCGGGGCGCAGCGGCGCCCAGTCGAGGCGGAAGAGCGCCTCACCGGTGACGTCGCGGTCGGCCGTCAGCCGCGCGCGGTCGGCGGGGGCGAACTCGACCGAGGCGATGGACGCCACGGGGGTTCCCGTCGCGTCCGCGGCCTCGAACGAGATCCCGTCCGCGGCGCGCGTCACGCGGACGCGGGACACCGGTCCGCCGTGCGCTCGCAGTCCCCGCAGGGCGGTGACGAGCGGGCCCGCGAGTCCGGGCACGGCGTGCCAGGCCGAGTCCCAGCGGCCGACCGGGACGGAGTCCAGTTCGACGAGGACCTCGTCACCACGCGACCACGCCGCCACGGGGCGGAACGCCGGGCCCAGCCGCAGCCCGCCGGCGGGTGCCGGGTCGATCCGCTCGGCGTCGGCGGGCGGCCACTGGTCGAGCGGCGCCACCGGTGCGTGCTCCGCGGTGCCGAGCGTGCCCGCCGCGAAGCGGGTCCACCCCCGCGGGCCGCGCCGGTGGAAGAGGACCTCCCTGGCGCCGTCCTCCTCGGGGTGGATCCGCACCTGCAACTCGACCTCACCGGCCTCGGGAAGCACCAGCGGCACCTCGACGCGCAGTTCGTCCACCACCGGGCACCCCACGACCGAGGCCGCGTGCAGGGCGAGGTCCGCGAGCAGGCCACCTCCCGCCACGACCTCGCCGAACAGGACGTGGTCGGCGGCCCACGGCAGCGTGGTGGCGGACAGGACACCGGTCAGCACCGTCTCACCGGTGCCCGCCAGCTCGATCTCCGAGGTCAGCACCGGATGACCGGACCGGGCCAGGCCGACCGGTCGGGTGGTGGCCTCCTCCAGCCAGAACCTCTGGTGCTGGAAGGGGTAGGTGGGCAGGTCGACCGGCGCGGCCTCGGGGACGACCGCGGTCCAGTCCACCGGCACGCCCGCGCAGGACAGGGCGCCCACGGCGGTGAGGAGGGCGACGTCCTCCGGCTGTCCGGACCGCAGGGCGGGCACGGCGAGGCCTTCGGTGACGAGCGGGGTCAGCACGCTGCCCGGACCGACCTCCAGGTGCACGCGGGTGCCGAGAGCGGTCAGCACGTCCCCGAAGCGGACCGGTTCACGGGCCTGCCGCAGCCAGTACTCGGCGTCGAAGGCCTCGTCCGCCTTCCCCGTCACCGAGGACACGATCGGCAGGCGTGCGGGGGCGAAGCTCAGTCCGGCCAGCACCTCGGCGAACTGCGGCAGCAGCGCGTCCACGTGCCCGGAGTGGAAGGCGCGGTCGACCCGCAGCCGCCGCGTGCTGAAACCCAGCGCGGCGGACTCGGCGGCGAGGGCGAGCACCGCCTCCTCGTCACCGGAGACCACCACCGACGACGGTCCGTTCACCGCCGCGATCCAGGTCCCCGGCCTCAGCAGCGCGACGACATCGGACTCCGGCGCGCGGACCGACACCATGGCGCCGTCGGGCATCCGCTGCATCAGGCGGCCTCGCGCGGACACCAGCGTGCCCGCGTCCTCCAGCGACAGCACCCCCGCGACGTGCGCCGCGGCGATCTCGCCGATGGAGTGGCCCGCCACGACGTCCGGTCGGACGCCGAGCGACTCCAGCAGCCGGAACAGCGCCACCTCCACGGCGAACAGCGCGGGCTGGGTGTGCTCGGTGCGGTCGAGCGCCCCCTCGTCCTCGCCCCACATCACGTCGGTGAGCGCCGCCGCGGTCTCGTCGAGCGCCCGGCGGAAGACCGGGAAGGCGTCCGCGAGACCGCGTCCCATGCCCAGCCGCTGGGAACCCTGGCCGGAGAACAGGAACGACAGCCCGCCCGCGGCCGTGCCGGTCCCCACGGCCAGGTTCGGCGCGTCGTCCCCGGCCGCCAGCGCGTGCAGCGCCTGGTCGATCTCCGCCCGGTCGCGGCCGACGACGACCGCGCGGTGCGGGAGCGCGGCACGTCCGGTCACCAGAGAGCGGGCCACCCCGGCCGGTGTCCCCGCGGTCTCCGCCAGGCGTGCGGCCTGGGCGCGCAGCGCGTCCGCCGTGCGGGCGGAGAAGACCCACGGCACCACGCGGTCGGGCTCGTCCACCCGGTCCGCCTCGGGTTCCCTGGCCTGCTCCAGGATCACGTGGGCATTGGTCCCGCTGATCCCGAACGACGACACCCCGGCGCGGCGGGGCCGGTCCACCGCGGGCCAGTCGCACGCCTCGGAGGCCACCGCCACGGCGCCGGAGGACCAGTCCACGTGCGGGCTGGGCTCGTCGGCGTTGAGGGTGCCCGGCACGACCCCGTGGCGCAGCGCCAGAACCGCCTTGATCACCCCCGCGACCCCGGCCGCGGCCTGGGTGTGGCCGATGTTGGACTTCACCGATCCCAGCAGCAGCGGGACGTCCCGCTCCTGCCCGTAGGTGGCCAGCAGCGCCTGCACCTCGATCGGGTCGCCGAGCCTCGTCCCGGTGCCGTGCCCCTCGACCACGTCGACATCGGCCGACGACAGGCCCGCCGAGGCCAGCGCGGCTCGGATCACCCGCTGCTGCGCGGATCCGTTGGGGGCGGTGAGGCCGTTGGACGCCCCGTCCTGGTTGACCGCGCTCGCCCGCACGACGGCCAGCACGCGGTGGTCTTCGCGCCGGGCGTCCGACAGGCGTTCCAGCACCAGCACGCCGACGCCCTCGCCCCACGCGGTGCCGTCGGCGCCCGCGCCGAAGGACTTGCACAGGCCGTCCGGCGCCAGCCCGCGCTGCCTGCTGAAGTCCACGAACGGCTCGGGCGTGGCCATCACGCTCACGCCGCCCGCCAACGCCAGCGAGCACTCCCCCCGTCGCAGCGACTGCGCGGCGAGGTCGATGGTCACCAGCGAGGAGGAGCAGGCGGTGTCGACGGTCAGCGCGGGCCCCTCCAACCCGAAGGCGTAGGACACCCGGCCGGACACGACGCTGCCGGAGTTGCCGGTGCCCAGGTAGCCCTCGACGTCCTCCGGGACGCTCGACAGCCGTGACGCGTAGTGGCCGCCGTTGATGCCCGCGAACACGCCCGTGCGGGAGCCGCGCAGCGAGGTGGGGTCGATGCCCGCGCGTTCGAGCACCTCCCAGGAGACCTCCAGGAACAGCCGCTGCTGCGGGTCCATCGCGAGCGCCTCGCGCGGGGAGATGCCGAAGAAGTCGGCGTCGAACCCGCCCACGTCGTCGAGGAAGCCGCCCACCCGCACGTAGCTGCTGCCCGGACGCTCCCCCGACTCGTCGTAGGGGACGTCCCAGCCGCGGTCCGCCGGGAAGGGGACGATCCCGTCCCCCCTGGACACCACCAGGTCCCAGAGGTCCTCCGGCGAGGTCACGCCGCCGGGCAGCCTGCACGCCATCCCGACGATGACGACCGGGTCGTCGTCGTCGACCGCGACGACCTCCTCGGCCACCTCGGACTCCCCGCCCGACAGCTCGGTCCTGAGCATCCGGGCCAGCATGGCCGCGGTGGGGTGGTCGAACACGACGGTCGTCGGCAGGACCAGACCGGTGGCGGCGGCGAGCCGGTTGCGCAGCTCCACCGAGGTGAGCGAGTCAAAACCCAGCTCCCGCAGCGGTTTGTGCGGCTCGACCAGCGAGGGGTCCGACAGGCCGAGGACGCGGCCGATCTCCGTGCGGACCAGGTCGTCCAGGTCGAGGGGGACGGCGGCGGCTTGGACGACCGGTTCGACGACCGGCTCGACGAGTTCGGCGAACAGGGGCCCGGACCGGGTCGCGGCGAACACGTCCCAGTCGGCCGAGACGACGACGGTGGCCGCCACACCGGACGTGACGCTGCGGTCGAGGGCGGCCAGCGCGTCGTCGGCCCTGATCGGCGTGACACCGGTCCGCTCCATCCGCGCGGCGACCGCGTCGTCGGCGGCCATGCCGCCACCCGCCCAAGGCCCCCACGCCACGGCGGTCGCGGGCAGCCCGCGTGCCCTGCGGTGTTCGGCGAGGGCGTCGAGGTGGGCGTTGGCCGCGGCGTAGTTGGCCTGCCCCGCCGCGCCGACGGAGCCGGCGAACGACGAGAAGAGGATGAACGCGCGCAGGTCGAAGCCCTCGGTCAGCTCGTGCAGCGCTGCCGCCGCCCGCGCCTTGGGGCCCAGCACGCCCGCGAACCGCTCCGGCGTGAGAGCGCCGAGCACTCCGTCGTCCAGGACTCCCGCCGCGTGCACGACGGCGGTCAACGGGTGCTCCTCCGGCACCACGGCGATGGCGGCGGCCAACTGGTCGCGGTCGGCGACGTCGCACGCGACGACGGAGACACCGACGCCGAGCCCGCGCAGTTCGTCGACCAGGTCCGCGACTCCCGGCGCGTCGGTGCCGCGCCTGCCCAGCAGCAGGAGGTGCTCGGCGCCGCGGTTCGCCAGCCACCTGGCGACGTGGCCGCCCAGCGCTCCGGTGCCACCGGTGACCAGCGCGGTTCCCGCGAGGACGAGGGGTTCGGCCGCGACCTCGGCGGCGGGCACCAGTCGTCGGGCCAGCGCGCCGGACGCGCGCACCGCGACCTGGTCCTCCCCCGTGGTCAGAACGGAGGCCAGCCGGTCGAGCGCACCGTCGTCCGGCGCTTCGGGGAGGTCCACCAGACCTCCCCAGACCGCCGGGTGCTCCTCGGCCACGACCCGCCCAAGGCCCCACACCACCGCCTGCACCGGATTGGCGACCGGCTCACCGTCCCAGGTGGACAGGGCGGAGGACGTGGCGCACCAGAGCCGTGCCGCCGAGCCGGAGCCCACCAGGACGTCCACCAGCGCCTTGGTGGCGAGCAGTCCGTCCGGCACGGGCCGCGGGGCGAGACCGACGTCCCCCAGCGCGAGCAGGGACAGCACACCGCGCACCGGTTCCGCGTCGAGCACCGGCCCCAGTTCCTCGGGCGCGGCGATCACCGTGACGTCCGCACCGAGGCCGACCAGAGCGCGTTCCGCCCGGTCCGCGATCGCGCCGCCACCCGTGACGAGGACCCAGCGGCCGGTCAGCCCACCGCCGGACGGCAGCGGACGCCAGGCGTTGTGGTGGCGCAGGGAGTCGGTGGGCTCCTCGTCCGCGGGCCACCAGAAGCGCTCCGGCTGGAAGGCGTAGGTGGGCAGGTCGACCACGCGGGCGCGTTCGGCGCCCGCGACGGCCGTCGCGTCCCACCCGACGCCGCGGACGTGCAGTTCCGCAGCGGCCGCGACCACGGACTCCGCTTCCGAGCGCCCGTCACGCACCGCCGCGACGGCGTGCCCGGCCACCAGCGGGGTGAGCGCGGCACTCGGCCCGACCTCCAGGTGGTGGCGGACGCCGAGGTCGGCCAGCGCGTCCAGGACCTGGCCGAACCGCACGGGTTCACGGGCCTGGCGCAGCCAGTAGGCCGCGTCGAACGCGACCTCGACCCGACCGGTCACCGACGAGACCACCGGCACGCGGGGCGCCGCGAAGGACAGGCCCGCGAGGACGTCCGCGAACTCGGGCAGCACCGCGTCGACGTGACCCGAGTGGAAGGCGCGGGCCACCCGCAGCCTGCGCCACCTGATCCCGCGGTCGGCCAGCGCGCCGACCACCCGCAGGGTCGGCTCCTCGTCCCCGGACAGCACCAGGGACTCCGGGCCGTTCACCGCGGCGATCCACACACCGGGCTCCAGCACGACGTCCTGCTCCGACGCGCGCACCGAGACCATCACGCCGTCGGGCATCTCCCGCATCAGCCTGCCCCTGGCCACGACGAGCGCGGCGGCGTCGGCCAGCGACAGCACCCCGGCGGCGTGCACCGCGGCGATCTCGCCGATGGAATGGCCTGCCAGGTGGTCCGCGGTCACCCCCCAGGACAGCAGCAGTCGGTGCAGCGCGACCTCGAAGGCGAACAGGCCGGGCTGGGTGAACTCGGTGCTGTCCGGCAACTCCGGGTCGGTCCCCCACACGACGTCGCGCAGGGAGCGGCCCAGGTGTTGGTCGACTGCGGCGCACGCCTCGTCGAAGGCGGACCGGAACACCGGGAACGCCTCGGCGAGATCACGCCCCATGCCGAGGCGCTGCGCCCCCTGGCCGGAGAACAGGAACGCGGTCCGACCGGTCACCGACGTCTCGCCGACGACCAGGTTCGGTGCCGTGCCACCGCCCTCCAGCGCCCGGAGGCCGTCGACGAGCTGCTCCCGGTCGCGGCCGAACACCACGGCGCGGTGCGGCATGAGCGATCGGGTGGCGACCAGCGACCGGGCCACCTCCGCGGGTGTCCCCGGCGCGTCGACCAGCCTGCTCGCCTGCGCCCGCAGCGCGGCGGCGGTGCGGGCGGACAGCACCCAGGGCGTGAGCCCGTTCCCGCCGTCCTCGCTCGGGGGCACGTCCTCGTGGGGTGCTTGTTCGAGGATGAGGTGGGCGTTGGTGCCGCTGATGCCGAAGGAGGACACCGCGGCCCGACGGGGTCGGTCGTTCTCGGGCCAGGGTTGGGTTGTGGTGGTCAGGCGGATGGTGTCGGTGGTCCAGTCGACGTGCGGGGTGGGGGTGTCGACGTGCAGGGTCGGCGGCACGATCCCGTTGCGCAGGGCCAGGATCGATTTGATGACTCCGGCGACGCCTGCGGCGGCTTGGGTGTGGCCGATGTTGGACTTGACCGAGCCCAGTAGGAGGGGCTGGTCGCGTTGTTGTCCGT
>NZ_DBNGPQ010000151.1:0-20084 GCF_057122925.1 Umezawaea sp.
AGGAGCTGGACCGCACCGAGTTCACCCAGCCCGCGATCTTCGCGCTGGAAGTGGCGCTGTACCGGCTGGTGGAGTCGTGGGGCATCCGCCCCGACCACCTCGCGGGCCACTCCATCGGTGAGATCGCGGCGGCCCACGTGGCCGGAGTCCTCTCCCTGGCCGACGCCGCGAAGCTGGTCAACGCCCGCGCCAAGCTCATGCAGGCCCTCCCGGCGGGCGGTGCGATGGTCGCGCTCCAGGCCACCGAGGACGAGGTCGCGCCGCACCTCACCGACACCGTCTCCATCGCGGCCGTCAACGGCCCGAGGGCCATCGTGCTCGCGGGCGAGGAGGCCGCTGTCGCGCAGGTGGTGGAGAAGTTCGCCGACCGCAAGTCCAAGCGCCTCGCGGTCTCGCACGCGTTCCACTCGCCGCTGATGGACCCGGTGCTGGACGACTTCCGCGAGGTCGTCACCACCCTGACCTTCCAGCAGCCCCGCATCGACCTGCTCGGCGACGTGACCGACCCGGAGTACTGGGTCACCCACGTCCGCGACACGGTCCGCTTCCACGAGGCCGTCCAGACCCTTGAGCAGCGCGGTGTGACCAAGTTCCTGGAGCTGGGCCCGGACGGCGTGCTCGCCGCGATGGCCGAGGTCCCCGTGACCCCGCTGCTGCGCAAGGACCGCTCCGAGGTCGAGTCCGTCGCCACGGCGATCGGCGCGCTGCACGTCAGCGGTGTCACGATCGACTGGACCGCGTTCTTCGGCGGGGGCACGAAGGTCCCGCTGCCCACCTACGCGTTCCAGCGCGACCGCTTCTGGCTCGACGTCGTCCCCGGCGGCGTCCGGCTCGGCGCGTCCGACCACCCGCTGCTCGGCTCCACGCTCTCGCTCGCCGACTCCGACGGCCTGGTCCTGAGCGGCCACCTCGCCCTCGACACGCACGCCTGGCTCGCCGACCACGCCGTCTCCGGCACGGTCCTGCTGCCCGGCACCGCGTTCGTCGAGCTGGCGGTCCACGCCGCCGACCAGGTCGACTGCGACCTCCTCGAAGAACTCACCCTCGAAGCCCCGCTGGTCGTGCCCGAGCACGGCGGCGTGCAGGTCCAGGTCGGCGTCAGCGGCCCGGACGGGGCGGGCCGCCGCGCCCTGACCGTCCACTCGCGGCTCGACGGCCCGTGGACCCGGCACGCCACCGGCACCCTGCTCCCGACCGCCCCCGCGACCGCGTTCGACCTGTCCGAGTGGCCGCCCGCCGGCGCCCAGCCGGTCGCCGTCGACGCCCTCTACGACAACCTCGCGTCCGTCGGCCTCGCCTACGGCCCGGTGTTCCAGGGCGCGCGGGCGGTGTGGCGGCGCGGTGACGAGGTGTTCGCCGACATCACCGTCGCCGACGACGTCACCGGCTTCGGCATCCACCCGGCCCTGCTCGACGCCACGCTGCACGCGCTCGGCGCCGTGGAGTCCGGCGGCCAGGCCAAGCTCCCCTTCGCCTGGCGCGACGTCGCCCTGCACGCCGTGGGCGCCTCGGCCGTGCGCGTCCGGCTCGCCCCGACCGGCACCGACGGCGTCTCGCTCCAGGTCGCCGACACCACCGGCGCACCGGTCGCGTCGGTCGGCTCGCTGGTGCTGCGCGAGGTCCGCGCCGCCGAACTGGCCGCCGGCTACACCGAGTCCCTGTTCCACGTCGACTGGACCGTCCTCCCGGTCGCCGACGGCACCGCCCGGATCGTCGAGGCGGCGCTGGACGCCGACCTCGCGGCGGTCGAACCCGCCGACGCCGTCCTGGTCCGCCTGACCGCCGAGACCGACGGCGCGGACGAGGTGCACGAGGCCGTGCACGCCGCCCTGCGCCTGGTGTGCGCGTGGCTGGCCGACGAGCGGTTCGCCGCGTCCCGCCTGGTGCTCGCCACCAGCGGTGTCGTCTCGGTCGACGGCGAGGACGTCACCGACGTCCCCCACAGCGCCGTGTGGGGCCTGGTCCGCTCCGCGCAGACCGAGCACCCCGACCGGTTCGTCCTGCTCGACTCCGACGGTTCCGCGGCCTCCGAGCGGGTGCTCCCCGCCGCCGTCGCCACCGGCGAGCCGCAGCTCGCCCTGCGCGACGGCGTGGTCCGCGTCGCCCGCCTGGCCCGCGGCTCCGACGTCCGCGCCGAGGTCCCCGCGCTGGACGGCACCGTGCTCATCACCGGCGCGACCGGCGGCCTCGGCGGCGTGTTCGCCAAGCACCTCGTCACGAAGTACGGCGTCCGCGACCTGCTGCTCACCTCCCGCCGCGGTCTGGACGCGCCCGGCGCGACCGACCTCGTCACCGAGCTGGAGACCCTGGGCGCGGCGGTCACGGTCGCCGCGTGCGACGCCGCCGACCGCGACGCCCTCGCCGCGCTGCTGGCCGAGCACCCGGTGTCCGCCGTGGTGCACACCGCCGGTGTGCTGGACGACGGCGTGGTCGAGGCGCTGACCCCCGAGCAGATCACCAACGTGCTGCGGCCCAAGGTCGACGGCGCGCTCAACCTGCACGAGCTGACCGCCGACCTCAAGGCGTTCATCGTCTTCTCCTCGTCGGCCTGCACGTTCGGCAACGCGGGCCAGGCCAACTACGCCGCCGCGAACGCCGTGCTGGACAACCTGGCCCGCCACCGCCGCGCGACCGGCCAGCACGGCCTCTCGCTCGCGTGGGGCCTGTGGGCCGGCACCGGCGGCATGGGCGCGACCCTCACCGACGCCGCGGTCGACCGCATGACCCGCACGGGCGTCCGCCCGCTGACCCGCGACGAGGGCCTGGCGCTGTTCGACGCGGCGTTCGCCTCCGACCAGCCGGTGCAGGTGCCCGCGCACCTGGACACGGCCGTCCTCGGTGGCCAGCCGGTCGTCCCGCCGCTGCTGCGCGGCCTGGTCCGCCCGACCCGCCGCTCCGCCCGCACCGCACCGGTCCCGGTCGCCGCGACGCTGTCCGGTGTCTCCGGCGCGGAGCTGGTCTCCATCGTCCGCCACCACGTCGCCGAGGTCCTCGGCTACGGCTCCGGCGACGACGTGGAGCCGGGCCTGGCGTTCAAGGAGCTGGGCTTCGACTCGCTCACCGCCGTGGAGCTGCGCAACCGCCTCAACGGCCACACCGGCCTGCGCCTGCCCGCCACGCTGGTCTTCGACTACCCGACGCCCGCCGCGCTCGCCGAGCACCTGCGCACCGAACTCGGCGGGGGAGCGGCCACGCCGACCACCACCGAGACCATCGTGCTCGCCGACGACGAACCCATCGCGATCGTCGGCATGGCCTGCCGCTACCCCGGCGGCATCTCCACGCCGGAAGACCTGTGGCGCCTGGTGGAGGAGGGCGCGGACGCCGTCACCGGCTTCCCGACCAACCGCGGCTGGGACCTGGCGAACCTCTACGACGCCGACCCCGACCACCCCGGCACCAGCTACGTCCGCGACGGCGGCTTCCTGCACGACGCCGCCGAGTTCGACCCGGCGTTCTTCGGCATCAGCCCGAAGGAGGCCATCGCGCTCGACCCGCAGCACCGCCTGCTGCTGGAGACCACGTGGGAGGCGTTCGAACGCGCGGGCGTCGACCCGACGTCGGTGCGCGGCAGCCGGACCGGCGTGTTCGCCGGGATCATGTACCACGACTACTCCTCCGTGGTGGAGCGCGGCACCGACGAGGTCGAGGGCTACCTCGGCACCGGCGGCAGCCTCGCGTCCGGCCGCGTGTCCTACACGTTCGGCCTGGAGGGCCCGGCCGTCACGGTCGACACCGCGTGCTCGTCGTCGCTGGTGGCGCTGCACCTCGCGGTGCAGGCGCTGCGCAACGGCGAGTGCACGCTCGCCCTCGCGGGCGGCGTCACGGTCATGGCGACCCCGGCCACGTTCGTCGGCTTCTCCCGCCAGCGCGGCCTCGCGGTCGACGGCCGCTGCAAGTCCTTCGCGGGTGCGGCGGACGGCACCGGCTGGGCCGAGGGCGCGGGCATGCTGCTCGTCGAGCGCCTGTCGGACGCCGAGCGCAACGGCCACCCGGTCCTCGCCATCGTGCGCGGGTCCGCGATCAACCAGGACGGCGCGTCCAACGGCCTCACCGCCCCCAACGGCCCGGCCCAGCGCAAGGTGATCCAGCAGGCCCTCGCCAGCGCGCGGCTGTCCACCTCGGACGTCGACGTGGTCGAGGCGCACGGCACCGGTACGAGGCTCGGTGACCCGATCGAGGCCCAGGCCCTCCTCGCCACCTACGGCCAGGGCCGGGAAACCCCGCTGCTGCTGGGTTCCATCAAGTCCAACATCGGCCACTCGCAGGCCGCCGCCGGTGTCGCGGGCATCATCAAGGTCGTCGAGGCCATGCGCCACGGCGTCGTCCCGAAGACGCTGCACGTCGACGCCCCCACCTCCGAGGTCGACTGGACCGCCGGTTCGGTCGAGCTGACCACCGAGGCCCGCCCGTGGCCGACGGTCGACCGCCCCCGCCGCGCGGGTGTCTCCTCGTTCGGCATCAGCGGCACCAACGCCCACGTGATCATCGAACAACCACCGGCCGTGGTGATCGAGGCTCAGCAGGTGGAGGACTCCCCCCGTCCGCTGGTCCTCTCCGCTCGCACACCCGCAGCCCTGCGCGGCCAGGCCCTCGCGCTCGCCGCGCACGTCGAGGCGCACCCGGAGCTGGACCTCCTCGACATCGGCCACTCCCTGCTCACCCGCTCGCGCCACGAGCACCGCGCGGTCGTCGTCGCCCACGACCGCGAGCAGGTCCTCCGCGACCTGGCCGCGCTCGGCCGCGGCGAGTCGACCACGACGACCGGCAGGACCGCGTTCCTGTTCACCGGCCAGGGCTCCCAGCGCCTCGGCATGGGCCGCGAGCTGTACGACTCGGTGCCCGTGTTCGCACGCGCGTTCGACGAGGTCCGCGCCCACTTCGACCTCCCGCTGAGGGACGTCGTGTTCGGCACCGACGCCGACGCGCTCGACCAGACCGCCGTCACGCAGCCCGCGCTGTTCGCCCTGGAAGTCGCCCTGTTCCGCACCCTGGAGCACTGGGGGATGACCCCGGACGTCGTCGCGGGCCACTCCGTCGGCGAGATCGCCGCCGCCCACGTGGCCGGTGTGCTGTCCCTGGAGGACGCCGCCGTGCTGGTGGAGTCCCGCGGCAGGCTCATGCAGGCCCTGCCGACCGGCGGCGCGATGGTCGCGTTGCAGGCCACCGAGGACGAGGTCACGCCGCACCTCACCGACCTCGTCTCACTGGCCGCCATCAACGGTCCGAACTCCGTGGTCGTCGCGGGCGACGAGAACGCCGTCGCCGCGGTGGTCGAGCGGTTCGCCGACCGCAAGTCCAAGCGCCTCGGCGTCTCGCACGCGTTCCACTCGCCGCTGATGGACCCGATGCTGGACGACTTCCGCGCCGTGGTCGCGAAGCTGACCTTCCACGAGCCGAAGATCGCCCTCCTCGGCGAGGTGACCGACCCGGAGCACTGGGTGCGGCACGTCCGGGAGGCTGTCCGTTTCGCCGACACCATGACGACCCTCGAAGCCCGGGGCGTCACGACGTTCGTGGAACTGGGCCCGGACGGCGTGCTGGCCGCGATGGCCGACGCGCCCGTCATCCCGGTGCTGCGCAAGGACCGCCCCGAACTCGCCACGCTGCTCTCCGCCGTCGGCAACGCCTACGCGGCCGGTGCCGACGCGGACTGGGCGCGGCTGCTCACGGGTGGCCGCCTGGTCGACCTGCCCACCTACGCCTTCCAGCGCAAGAACTACTGGCCCACCGCCGGGTTCGCCTTCGGCGACGTCACGTCCGTCGGCCAGGGCGACGCGGACCACCCGCTGCTCGGCGCGGCCGTCGCGCTGCCCGAGGGCCAGCTCTTCACCGCCCGGCTGTCCGCCACCACGCACGCCTGGCTCGCGGACCACGTCGTCGCGGGCACGGTCCTGGTGCCCGGCACCGCGTTCGTCGAGATGGCGCTCCGCGCGGGCGCCGAGGTCGGCTGCGACCTCCTCGAAGAACTCACCCTCGAAGCGCCGCTCGCCCTGCACGACGCCGTTCAGCTGCGGTTGGCGCTGGAGGAGCCCGCCGCCGACGGCCGCCGCGCGCTCACCGTGCACTCGCGGCCCGAGGGCGACGACGAGCCGTGGGTCCGCCACGCCACCGGAACCCTGCTCCCGCAGGCCCCGTCCGCCGCGTTCAGCCTGGCCGAGTGGCCGCCGTCCGGTGCCGAAGCCGTCGCGGTGGACGACGTCTACTCCTCCCTGGCCGCCGCCGGTCTGGAGTACGGCCCGGCGTTCCAGGGCCTGAAGGCCGCGTGGCGCAGGGGCGACGACGTCTACGCCGAGGTCGCGCTCGACGCCGCCGCGGACCGCTTCGGCCTGCACCCGGCCCTGTTCGACTCCGTCCTGCACTCGTTGTCGCTGGGCGCGACCAGCGGCAGGACCCGGCTCCCGTTCGCGTGGCGCGGCATCGCGCTGCACGCCGTCGGCGCCACCGCCCTGCGCGTCCACGTCTCCCCGACGGGCACCGACGGTGTCGCGCTGGAGATCGCCGACGGCACCGGCGCACCCGTCGCCACGGTGGACTCGCTGGTGCTGCGGGAGTTCACGCCCGACCAGCTCGGCTCCACCGTCGCCCGCTCGCTCTACCAGGTCGACTGGATCCCGGTCACCGGCGGCGGGCACGCGGACGCCGTGGTCGCCGAGATCACCGCCGACTCCGTCTCCGGCTCGGTGCACCAGGCCCTCGCCTCGATCCGCACCTGGCTCGCCGAGGACCACGGCACCGACCGCCTGGTGTTCCTGACGAAGAACGCCGTGGCCGTCGACCGCGAGGACGTGACCGACCTGGCCGGTGCCGCCGTGCGCGGCCTGGTCCGGTCGGCGCAGACCGAGAACCCCGACCGCTTCGTGCTGGTCGACCACGACGGCGCGGTCGACGTGGCCGCCGCCGTCGCGACCGGCGAACCCGAGGTCGCTGTTCGCGGCGGCGCGCTGTTCGCGCCCCGCCTCGCCCGCGCCACCGCCAACCCCGACAAGCGCCTCAACCTCCACGGCACCGTCCTGGTCACGGGCGCGACCGGCAGCCTCGGCGCGGTCTTCGCCAGGCACCTGGTGACCTCCTACGGCGTCCGCGACCTGCTGCTCACCTCCCGCCGCGGCCCGGACGCCCCCGGTGCCGCCGAACTGCGGGACGAGCTGGTCGCGCTCGGCGCGTCGGTGGAGATCGTCGCCTGCGACGTGGCCGACCGCGCCGCGGTGAAGAACCTGCTGGACGACCGCGCGGTCACCGCCGTCGTGCACACCGCCGGTGTGCTGGACGACGCCACGATCGCCTCGCTCACCCCCGAGCAGGTCGACAGCGTCCTGCGCCCCAAGGTCGACGCGGTCCGCAACCTGCACGAGCTGACCGCCGACCTGTCCGCGTTCGTCGTCTTCTCCTCGGCCGCGGGCACGTTCGGCAACGCGGGCCAGGGCAACTACGCCGCCGCCAACGCCTACCTGGACGCGCTGGTCCAGCACCGGGTCGCCCTGGGCGAGCCCGCGCTGTCGCTGGCGTGGGGCCTGTGGGAGGACACCGGCGGCATGACCGGCGACACCGAGCGGCTCAGCCGCGGCGGCGTCACGGCCCTGACGACCGCCGAGGGCCTGGAGCTGTTCGACCTCGCCGCGTCGACCGGCACCCCGGTCGTCGTCCCGATGCACCTCAACACCGCCGCCCTCGCGGGCACGACCGTCAGCCCGCTGCTGCGCGGCCTGGTCCGCACGCCCCGGCGCGCGGCCTCCGCCGCCACGGGTGACGCCGGTCTGCTGACCAGGCTGGCCGGTCTGACCGCCGACGCCCGGGCCGACCTGCTGCTGGACCTGGTCCGCGGCCAGGCCGCCGACGTGCTCGGCTACGACGGCGCGTCCGACGTCGACGCCGACCGCTCGTTCCGCGAGCTGGGCTTCGACTCGCTGACCGCCGTCGAGCTGCGCAACCGGATCACCGCCGCGACCGGCCTGCGGCTGTCCGCGACGCTGGTGTTCGACTACCCGTCCCCGACCGCGCTGGTCGAGCACCTGCGCGCCGAACTGGGCGGCACGGCCGCCGCCGTCACCGGGCCGGTCCGCACCAACGCCACGGACGACGAGCCGATCGCGATCGTCGGCATCGGCTGCCGCTTCCCCGGTGGCGTCACCAGCCCCGAGGACCTGTGGACGCTGCTGGCCGACGGCCGCGACGCCGTGGGCGGCTTCCCGACCGACCGCGGCTGGGACGTCGAGAACCTGTACCACCCGGACCCCGACCACCAGGGCACGTCGTACTCCCGCGAGGGCGGGTTCCTCTACGGCGCGGCCGAGTTCGACCCGGCGTTCTTCGGCATCAACCCGAAGGAAGCCCTCGCGATGGACCCGCAGCAGCGGCTGCTGCTGAAGACCTCGTGGGAGGCGTTCGAGCGCGCGGGCATCGACCCGACCACCCTGCGCGGCAGCCGGACCGGCGTGTTCGCCGGCGTGATGTACCACGACTACGCGTCGCGGCTGCGGTCCGTGCCGGACGGCATCGAGGGCTACCTCGGCACCGGCAGCTCGGGCAGCGTCATCTCCGGCCGCGTGTCCTACACGTTCGGCCTGGAGGGCCCGGCGGTCACGGTCGACACGGCGTGCTCGTCGTCGTTGGTGGCCCTGCACCTGGCGGTGCAGGCGCTGCGGTCCGGTGAGTGCTCGCTGGCGCTGGCCGGTGGCGTCACGGTGATGGCCACGCCCGGCACGTTCATCGGCTTCAGCCGCCAGCGCGGTCTCGCCGCCGACGGCCGCTGCAAGGCGTTCTCCGCCGACGCCGACGGCACGGGCTGGGGCGAGGGCGCGGGCATGCTGCTCGTCGAACGCCTCTCCGACGCCCGCGCCAACGGCCACCCGGTCCTCGCGATCGTGCGCGGCTCGGCCGTCAACCAGGACGGTGCGTCCAACGGCCTCACCGCCCCGAACGGGCCGTCGCAGCAGCGGGTCATCCGCCAGGCCCTCTCCAACGCCGGTCTGTCCACGACGGACGTCGACGCGGTGGAGGCGCACGGCACCGGCACCTCGCTGGGAGACCCGATCGAGGCCCAGGCGCTCCTCGCCACCTACGGCCAGGACCGCGAGACCCCGCTGCTGCTGGGGTCCATCAAGTCCAACCTCGGCCACACGCAGGCCGCGGCGGGTGTCGCGGGCATCATCAAGATGGTCATGGCCCTGCGCCACGGCGTGCTGCCGAAGACGCTGCACGTCGGCGAGCCGTCGCCGCACGTCGACTGGACCGCGGGCGCGGTCGAGCTGCTGACCGAGCCGACCCCGTGGCCGTCGGGCGACCGCCCGCGCCGCGCCGCCGTCTCCTCGTTCGGCATTTCCGGCACCAACGCCCACACGATCGTCGAACAAGCGCCAGAAGAGGTTCCGACGCAGGTCGGTGACGACGTCACGATGCCGTGGGTGGTGTCGGCGAAGACCGCCGCGGCGCTCCAGGCGCAGACCGAGAAGCTGCGCGACCACGTGGCCGACCACCCCGAGCGCTCGCTGGACGTGGCGTTCTCGCTGGCCACCAGCCGGGCGGCGTTCGAGCACCGCGCGGTGCTGGTCGACGGCGAAGTCGTCGCCACCGGCTCCGCCGGAGGCAAGCTGGCCGTCCTGTTCACCGGCCAGGGTTCGCAGCGGCTCGGCATGGGCCGTGAGCTGTACGACCGGTTCCCGGTGTTCGCCGCCGCCTTCGACGCGGTCTGCGCCGAGCTGGACGTGCCGGTGCAGGAGGTCGTGTTCGGCATCGACGCGAAGGCGCTCAACGAGACCGGCACCACCCAGCCCGCCCTGTTCGCGCTGGAAGTGGCGCTGTACCGGCTCTTCGAGCACTGGGGCGTCAAGCCCGACTTCCTGGCGGGCCACTCCATCGGCGAGATCGCCGCCGCCCACGTGGCCGGTGTGCTGTCGCTGGAGGACGCGGCCAAGCTCGTCTCCGCGCGCGGCCGTCTGATGCAGGCCCTTCCGGCCGGTGGCGCGATGGTCGCGTTGCAGGCCACCGAGGACGAGGTCACGCCCCACCTGACCGAGCTGGTCTCCATCGCCGCCGTCAACGGCCCGGACGCCGTCGTCATCGCGGGCGACGAGGACGCGGTGCGGGAGGTCGTGGACGGCTTCCCCGACCGGAAGTCCAAGCGCCTGGCCGTGTCGCACGCGTTCCACTCGCCGCTGATGGACCCGATGCTGGACGACTTCCGCGCGGTGGTCGAAACCCTGACCTTCAACGACCCGACGATCGCGCTGCTGGGCGAGGTCACCGACCCGGAGCACTGGGTCCGCCACGTCCGCGAGGCGGTCCGGTTCGCCGAGACCGTCACGACCCTGGAGGCCAGGGGCGTGAGGACGTTCCTGGAGCTGGGCCCGGACGGCACGCTCTCCGCGATGGGCGCCGAGTCCGTCACGAACGCGGTGCTGGTCCCGGCGCTCCGCAAGGACCGCCCGGAGACCAAGACCCTGTTCCACGCCCTCGGCACGGCCTACAGCCGTGGCGCGAGGGTCGACTGGACCGCGTTCTTCGCGGGCACCGACGCCCGCCGCGTCGAGCTGCCGACCTACGCCTTCACCGACGAGCGCTACTGGCTCGACGAGGGCTCGGCCCCCGTCGGCGCGGGCCTCACGCCCAGCGGCCACCCGCTGCTCGGCGGCGGCATCGACCTGCCCGACTCCGACAGCCACCTCTACACCTCCCTCCTCACCAGGGACGGCCTGCCGTGGCTGGTCGACCACGCGGTCGGCGGCACGGTCCTGCTGCCCGGCACGGCGTTCGTCGAACTCGCGGTCCGCGCGGGCGAGGAGGTCGGCTGCCCGGTCGTGGAGGAGCTGACCCTGGCCGCACCGCTGGTCCTGCCGGAGCACGGCGGCGTGCGGGTGCAGGTCGTCGTCGGCGGCCCCGACGCCGACGAGCGGCGGACGTTCACCGTCCACTCGCGACTCGACGACGAGCCGTGGACCCGGCACGCGACCGGGGTGCTCGCCACGACCGGCGCTCCCGCCGACGGCGGCCTGGACGTGTGGCCCCCGGTCGACGCCCTGCCGGTCGACGTCAGCGGCCTCTACGACGGCTTCGCCGCCATCGGCCTGGAGTACGGCCCGGCGTTCCAGGGCGTCCGGGCCGCGTGGCGCACGGACGGCGAGGTCTACGCCGAGATCGCCGTCGACGAGGACGTGTCCTCCTACGCCCTCCACCCCGCGCTGCTGGACGCGTGCCTGCACGCGGTCGGCGTCGGCGACTTCTTCGAGAACACCGGCCAGGCCCGCCTCCCGTTCGCCTGGGAGGGCGTCCGGGTGCACGCCGTCGGCGCGTCCGCGCTGCGGATCCGGATGGCGGGGGCGGGCACCGACGCGGTGACGCTGGAGATCGCCGACCAGACCGGCGCACCGGTCGCGTCGGTCGCGTCGCTGGTGCTGCGGCCGATGGCCACCGACCAGCTCGGCGGCGGCTTCACCCGCTCGCTGTTCCGGGTCGACCAGACCGCCATCCCGACCCCGGCCACGGCCGTCGCGAAGCTCGCGGTGCTCGGTTCGGACGACCTGAAGCTGGCCCAGGCGCTGGACATCCCGGTGCACGCCGCGCTCGCCGAGGTCGGCGACGTGGACGCGCTGCTCGTGTCGTGGGTGCCCGACCTGAGCGTCGGCGGCGGTCTCGCCGGAGCCACCAGGACCGGTGTCCAGGAGGCGCTCGACCTGGCGCGGGCGTGGATCACCGCCGACCGCGACGCCCGACTGGTGTTCGTCACCAGGGCGGACGACTTCGCGGGCGCCGCGGTGCAGGGCCTCATCCGCTCGGCGCAGGCCGAGAACCCGGACCGCTTCGCCCTGGTGGACATCGACGACCACGAGGACTCGGTCCGCGCGCTCGGCGCCGCCCTCGCCACCGGCGAGCCGCAGGTGTCGATCCGCGAGGGAGCCCTCCGGGCTCCGCGCCTGGCCCGCGTGGCCGCCGTCGAAGCCCCGAAGCCGGAGTTCCGCGAAGGTGGCACGGTCCTGATGACCGGCGCGACCGGCGCGCTCGGCGCGGTGTTCGCGAAGCACCTGGTGACGGAGTACGGCGTCACCAAGCTCCTGCTCACCAGCAGGCGCGGCCCGGACGCGCCCGGCGCGCTGGACCTGCGCGACGAGCTGCGGACGCTCGGCGCGGCCGTGGACGTCGTCGCCTGCGACGTGGCCGACCGCGACGCGCTGGCCCCGCTGCTGGCCGAGCACCAGGTCACGGCCGTGGTGCACGCGGCGGGCGTGCTGGACGACGGCATCCTCACCTCGCTCACCCCCGAGCGGCTGGAGAAGGTGCTGCGCCCCAAGGTGGACGCCGCGCTGAACCTGCACGAGCTGACCGGAGACCTGGACGCGTTCGTCCTGTTCTCCTCCGCCGCGGGCACGTTCGGCAACCCCGGCCAGGCCAACTACGCCGCCGCCAACGCCTTCCTCGACGCGCTGGCCCAGCACCGACGTGCACGGGGCGAGCCCGCCCTGTCGCTCGGCTGGGGCCTGTGGGAGGACACCGGCGGCATGACCGCCGACTCCGCGCGGCTCGGCACGGCACTGTCCGAAGAGGAGGGTGTGGCGCTGTTCGACACCGCGCTCGCGGGCCCGGACGCCGCGCTCGTGCCCATGCACCTCGACACCTCCGCCCTCGGCGACCGGGTGCCCGCGCTGCTCAGCGGACTCGTCCGCAAGCCGGTGCGCCGCGCCACCGCCGCCGAGGCCGCTCCGGGGGAGTCGCTCGGCAAGAAGATCGCCGGACTCTCCGACGGAGACCGGGACCAGGTGCTGCTCGACGTCGTCCGCTCGCACGTGGCGAGCGCGCTCGGCCTGCCCGGACCCGACTCCGTCGACGAGCACCGCACGTTCCAGGAGATGGGCTTCGACTCGCTCAGCGCCGTGGAACTGCGCAACGGACTGAACGCCGCGACCGGGCTGAAGCTGCCCGCGACGCTGGTGTTCGACTACCCGACCCCGGCCGCGCTGGTGGACCAGCTGCGGATCGAGGTCGTGCCCGACACACCCGCCGGAGCGCCGCTCTCGCTGGGTGATCTCGATCGACTGTCCGCCGAACTCATCGAACTGGGCCGGGACGAGGCCGCGCGTGCGCGGATCACCGAACGGTTGCAAGCGGTTTTGGCCGGACTGGCGGCGCCGGAATCCGAGAACGCGGATCTGGACGCGGCCACCGACGACGAACTCTTCGACCTGCTCGACCAGGAGCTGATGTGACGATGGACAACGAGGAGAAGCTGAGGGATTACCTCAAGCGCGCGACCGCGGACCTGCGCACGGTCCGGAAGCGCTTGAAGGAGGTCGAGGAGGCTGACCACGAGCCCATCGCCATCATCGGCATGGGCTGCCGGTACCCCGGCGGCGTCACGAGCCCGGAAGACCTGTGGGACCTGGTGACCGGTCAGCGGGACGCGATCTCCCCGCTGCCGACCGACCGCGGCTGGGACATCGACGGCCTGTTCGGCGACGACCCCGAGGCCACGAACCAGAGCTACGTGGCCAAGGGCGGGTTCCTCTACGACGCCGCCGAGTTCGACCCGGCGTTCTTCGGCATCTCGCCCCGCGAGGCCCTGGCGATGGACCCCCAGCAGCGCCTGCTGCTGGAGACCTCGTGGGAGGCGTTCGAGCGCGCGGGCATCGACCCGGCCACGGTCAAGGGCAGCAAGACCGGCGTCTACGCCGGGGTGATGTACCACGACTACTCCACCGGGCTGACCGAGATCCCGGAGGAGATCGGCGGCTACCTGAGCACCGGCACCGCGGGCAGCGTCGCGTCCGGCCGCGTCGCCTACACGCTCGGCCTGGAGGGCCCGGCCGTCACGATCGACACGGCGTGCTCCTCCTCGCTGGTCGCCCTGCACTGGGCGATCCAGGCCCTGCGCTCCGGCGAGTGCACCCTGGCGCTGGCCGGTGGCGTCACGATCATGGCCACGCCCGGCACGTTCATCGAGTTCTCCCGCCAGAAGGGCCTCGCGGGCGACGGGCGCTGCAAGGCGTTCGCCGCCGCCGCCGACGGCACGGGCTGGGGCGAGGGCGCCGGGATGCTGCTCGTGGAGCGGCTGTCCGAGGCCCAGCGCCTCGGACACCCGATCCTCGCGGTCATCAAGGGCTCCGCGATCAACCAGGACGGCGCGTCCAACGGCCTCACCGCCCCCAACGGCCCGTCGCAGCGCCGCGTCATCCAGTCCGCGCTCGCCGACGCCGGTCTCACCACCCGCCAGGTCGACCTGGTCGAGGCGCACGGCACCGGCACCAAGCTGGGCGACCCCATCGAGGCGCAGGCCCTGCTGGCCACCTACGGCCAGGACCGCCAGGAACCGCTGCGGCTCGGGTCGATCAAGTCGAACTTCGGCCACACGCAGGCCGCCGCCGGTGTCGCCGGTGTCATCAAGATGGTCATGGCCGTCCGCAACGGCGTCATGCCGAAGACGCTGCACGTCGACGAGCCGTCCCCGCACATCGACTGGTCCGCGGGCGCCGTCGAGCTGCTGACCGAGGAGCGCGCCTGGCCGGAGACCGGCGAACCGCGCCGCGCGGCCGTGTCCTCCTTCGGCTTCAGCGGCACCAACGCCCACACGATCATCGAGCAGGCGCCAGTGGCCGAGGAGGCCGCCGAGCGGACCCCCAAGTCCGGTGTCCTGCCGTGGGTGCTGTCGGCTCGCGGTGAGACGGCGCTGCGTGCCCGGGCCGCCCAGCTCCGCGACCACCTGGCCGACAACGCGGACGTGCCGGTCGCCGACCTCGGCTACTCGCTGGCCACGACCCGGTCCCGCTTCCCGCACCGCGCCGTCCTGATCGGCCGCGAGCGCGCCGACTTCGCGCTCGACGCGCTCGCCGACGGCGAGGTCAGCGCGGACGTGGTCGAGGGCGTCGCGGACGTGCGCGGCAAGGTCGCCTTCGTCTTCCCCGGCCAGGGCTCGCAGTGGGTCGGCATGGCCCTCGAACTCCTCGACGACAACGAGGTCTTCCGCAGCCGCATGGCCGAGTGCGAGGCGGCCCTGTCGTCCTACGTGGACTGGTCGCTCATCGCCGTGCTGCGCGAGGAGGACGGCGCTCCCGGCTTCGACCGGGTCGACGTCGTCCAGCCCGCGCTGTGGGCCGTGATGGTGTCGCTGGCCCAGGTCTGGCGCTCCTACGGCGTCACGCCCGCCGCCGTCGTCGGCAGCTCGCAGGGCGAGATCGCCGCCGCGTGCGTCGCGGGCGCGCTGTCGCTGGACGACGCCGCGCGCGTCGTCGCGCTGCGCAGCCAGGCCCTCGGCGCGCTGTCCGGCCTCGGCGGCATGGTGTCCGTCGCTCTCCCGTCGGCGAAGACCCGCGAGCTGCTGGTCCGCTGGGACGGCAAGCTCTCCGTCGCCACGGTCAACGGCCCGCGCGCCACCGTCGTCTCCGGAGACAACGACGCCCTGGACGAGCTGGTCGCCGCGTGCGACGCCGACGGCGTGCGCGCCAAGCGGATCGCCGTGGACTACGCCTCGCACTCCGCCCACGTCGAGATCATCCGCGAGCGCCTTGCCGAGCTGCTCGGGCCGGTCGCGCCGATGGCGGGCGAGATCCCGTTCTACTCCACCGTCACCGGCAGGCCGATCGACGGCACCGAGCTGGGCTCGGAGTACTGGTACACCAACCTCCGCCAGACCGCCGAGTTCGAGCTGGGCGTGCGCGCCCTGGTCGAGCGCGGCCACCGGTTCTTCCTGGAGATGAGCCCGCACCCCGTCCTCGCGATGGGCGTGCAGGACATCGTCGACGACCTCGGCACCGAGGCCGTCGTCATCGGCTCGCTGCGCCGCGGTGAAGGCGGCCCGACCCGGCTGCTCACCTCGCTGGCGCAGGCCCACGTGCGCGGTCTGCCGCTCGACTGGGACGCCGTGTTCGCCGGGTACGGCGCCCGCGCGGTCGAACTGCCCACCTACCCGTTCCAGCGCCAGCCGTTCTGGCTCGACACCAGCGGTTCCGGCTACGGCGACGTCACGTCGGCCGGTCTCGGCGTCACCGACCACGCCCTGCTCGGCGCGGCCGTCGCGCTGCCCGACTCCGCCGGTTACCTGTTCACCGGCAGGCTCTCCCAGCGCACGCACCCGTGGCTCGCCGACCACCGCGTGTCCGACGCGGTCCTGCTGCCCGGCACGGCGTTCGTGGAGCTCGCGATCCGCGCGGGCGACCAGGTCGGCTGCGGTGTCGTGGACGAGCTGACCCTGGAAGCCCCGCTGGTGCTGGGCGACACCGACGCCGTCGTGGTGCGGGTCGTCCTGGAGGCCCCGGACGAGACCGGCCTGCGCGGCGTCGCCGTGTACTCCCGGATCGAGTTCGCGGACGACGACGAGCCGTGGACCCGGCACGCCACCGGCACCCTGGCCGCCGACGGGGGAGCGGCCCCCGCCGACCTCACCGCGTGGCCGCCGTCCGGCGCCGAGGTGATCGACACCAGCGGCCTGTACGACGGGCTCGCCGGGATCGGTCTCGGCTACGGACCCACGTTCCGCGGCCTGCGCGCCGCGTGGCGCTCCGGCGACGAGGTGTTCGCCGAGGTCGCCCTGCCCGAGAGCGCGAAGGTCGTCGGCTTCGGCCTGCACCCCGCGCTGCTGGACGCCGCCCTGCACGCCGTCGGCCTCGGCTCGTTCATCGAGGTCACGGACATGCCGTGGCTCCCGTTCACCTGGACCGGCACGCGGCTCGACGCCGCGGGCGCGACCGCGCTGCGGGTCCGGATCTCCCCGGTCGGCACCGGTTCGGTGTCGGTCGTCGTGGCCGACGAGACCGGCAGGCCCGTCGCGTCGGTCGAGGAACTGGTGCTGCGGCCCGTGTCCCAGCAGGCCACCGCCGGACCCACCACGGGCCGGTCGCTGTTCCGGGTCGACTGGCAGGTCCTGCCGCTCGACGCCGTCGAGACCCCACTGGAAGAGGTGCCCGATGTTGATGTGGTTCCCGTTGCGCTCCCAGCGTCTGACGCAGGCGCCGTTCACGCAGCCGTTCACGCCGTCCTCGCGCAGGCGCAGGACCGCCTTGCCGGTGAATCCCGTGCTGTCCTCCTCACGGGCGGCGGTGACCCCCTCGCGGCCGCGGCTGTCCGAGGCCTGATCCGCTCCGCCCAGACCGAGAACCCCGACCGGTTCGTCCTCGTCGACTCCGACGGCACGGAGGCGTCCACCCGGATGCTGACCGCCGCCGTCGAGTCGGGCGAGCCCGAACTGGAGCTGCGCGACGGCGTCGTGCGGGTGCCCCGCCTGACCCGCGCGGCCGTGTCCACCGCGGACGGGCCCGCGTTCCGCGCCGACGGCCGGGTCCTGCTGACCGGTGCGACCGGCGTGCTGGGCGCGCTGCTGGCCCGCCACCTCGTGACCGAGCACGGCGTCCGCGACCTGCTGCTCACCTCCCGCCGGGGCCTGGACGCGCCCGGTGCCGCCGAGCTGCGGGACGAGCTGGTCGGACTCGGGGCCGCGGTCACCGTGGCCGCGTGCGACGCCGCCGACCGCGACGCCCTGGCCGCACTGCTGGCCGAGCACCCGGTCACGTCCGTCGTGCACACGGCCGGGGTGCTGGACGACGGCGTGCTGTCGTCGCTCACGCCCGAGCGGCTGGACACCGTGCTGCGGCCCAAGGTCGACGCGGTGCTCAACCTGGACGAGCTGGCCGGGGAGGTGGAGAACTTCATCCTGTTCTCCTCCGCGGCCGGTACGTTCGGCAACGCGGGCCAGGCCAACTACGCCGCCGCCAACTCGTTCGTCGACGCCTTCGCCCGCCACCGCCGCGACCGGGGCGAGCCCGCCCTGTCGCTCGCGTGGGGCCTGTGGGAGCAGGCCAGCGAGATGACCGGCGACATGGCCGACGCCGACCGCGGTCGGGTCTCCGGCGGTGTCGGCGGGCTGACCTCCGGCGAGGGCCTGGCGCTGTTCGACGCCACGCTCGCCTCCACCGAGCCCGTGCTCGTGGCCATGCACCTCGACACCGCCGCCCTGCGCGGCGCGGGCGCGTCCGTTCCGCCGCTGCTGCGCGGGTTCACCCGCGCGCCCGGCAGGCGCACCGCGTCCGCCGCCGACCAGGCCGCCGCGTCCGGGCTCGCGCAGAAGCTCGCCGCGCTGCCGGAGGCCGGGCGGACCGCACTGCTGGCCGACCTGGTCCGCACGCACGTCACGGCGGTGCTCGGCTTCGCGTCCACGGACACCGTCGACACCTCGAAGGCGTTCCGGGAGCTGGGTTTCGACTCGCTGACCGCCGTCGAGCTGCGCAACCGGATCAACGCCGCCACCGGGCTCAAGCTGCCCGCCACGCTGGTGTTCGACTACCCGACCACCGACGTCCTGGTCGAGCACCTGCGCGGCAAGCTCGTCGGTGACGGCGCGGGCGCGGTGGCCGTGCGCGCCGCGACCTCCGTCGACGACGACCAGATCGCCATCATCGCGATGAGCTGCCGCTTCCCCGGCGGCGTCACGACCCCGGAGGACCTGTGGGACCTCCTGGCGAACGGCCGCGACGCCATCGGCGGCTTCCCGACCGACCGCGGCTGGAACATCGACTACCTGACCCTGGCCAGCAACGCGGCCGAGGGCGGGTTCCTCTACGACGCCAGCGAGTTCGACCCGGCGTTCTTCGGCATCAACCCGCGTGAGGCCCTCGCCATGGACCCCCAGCAGCGCCTGCTGCTGGAGACCTCGTGGGAGGCGTTCGAGCGGGCCGGGATCGACCCCACCACGTTGCGCGGCAGCCAGACCGGCGTGTTCGCCGGGATGATGTACCACGACTACGGCACGCGCCTGACGTCGTTGCCCGAGGAGGTCGGCGGCTACTTCGGCACCGGCACCGCGGGCAGCGTCGCGTCCGGCCGCATCGCCTACACGCTGGGTCTCGAAGGCCCGGCCGTCACGGTCGACACCGCGTGCTCGTCGTCGCTGGTGGCGCTGCACCTGGCCGCCCAGGCGCTGCGCTCCGGCGAGTGCTCGCTGGCGGTGGCCGGTGGCGTCACGGTCATGGCGACCCCCGGCACGTTCGTCGAGTTCAGCACCCAGGGCGCGATGGCCCCCGACTCGCGCTGCAAGCCGTTCGCCGCCGCCGCCGACGGGTCGAGCTGGGGCGAGGGCGCGGGGATGCTCGTCATCGAGCGCCTCGCCGACGCCCGCGCCAACGGCCACCCGGTGCTCGCCATCCTGCGCGGCACGGCCGTGAACCAGGACGGCGCCTCGAACGGCCTCACCGCGCCGAACGGTCCGTCGCAGCAGCGGGTCATCCGCCAGGCGCTCGCCAACTCCGGTCTGTCCACCTCGGACGTCGACGCGGTCGAGGCGCACGGCACCGGCACGAAGCTGGGCGACCCCATCGAGGCGCAGGCGCTGCTGGAGACCTACGGGCAGAACCGCTCGACCCCCGTGCTGCTGGGCGCGGTCAAGTCCAACCTCGGCCACACGCAGGCCGCGGCAGGCGTGGCCGGTGTGATCAAGATGGTCATGGCGATGCGGCACGGCGTGATGCCGAAGACGCTGCACGTGGACGCGCCCTCCCCGCACGTCGACTGGACGTCCGGCTCGGTCGAGCTGGTCACCGAACCGACGCCGTGGCCGGAGAGCGGTCGCGTCCGCCGGTCGGCCGTGTCGTCGTTCGGCATCAGCGGCACCAACGCCCACGTGGTGCTGGAGCACGTCGCTCCGGTCGAGGTCGAGGCCGCCGCCGAGTGGTCGACGCTGCCGTGGCTGCTGTCGGGCAAGACGCCGGAGGCGGTGTCGGCCCAGGCCGACAAGCTCAAGGCGCACCTGGTCGCGAACCCCGGCGTGCGGCCGGTCGACGTGGCGTTCTCGCTGGCCACCAGCCGCACGCTGCTCGACCACCGCGCCGCCGTCGTCGCCGCTGACCGCGACGAGCTGCTGACCGCGCTGGACGCGCCCGCGTCCGGCACCGCGGTGGCCGGGAAGCTCGCCTTCCTGTTCACCGGTCAGGGTTCGCAGCGCGCGGGCATGGGTCGTGAGCTGTACGCGGCCTACCCGGTGTTCGCGAAGGCGTTCGACGAGGTCGCCGCGCTGGTGGACGTGCGGGACACCCAGGAGGAGCTGGACCGCACCGAGTTCACCCAGCCCGCGATCTTCGCGCTGGAAGTGGCGCTGTACCGGCTGGTGGAGTCGT
>NZ_DBNGPQ010000152.1:0-16690 GCF_057122925.1 Umezawaea sp.
CTTACCCTGGTGGATCGGGCAGGCCACCGCCCCTGCCCGCAAGCCCGATCAAGGGGCGAATCGAGGGGTCCCCGAGTCAAATCGGCCACCACCGCTGGGACCGGGGCAGCTACCCAATGCGCTGCAACCGGCACCTACCCGATCCGACGGAACCGGCGGCTATCCAATGCGCCGGGGCCAGCGGTTACCCCATGCACTGGAACCGGCGGTTACCGGACGCACCGGGACCAGCAGCTACTCAGGACCTCGCCGCAACCAGACCCCTAGATCACCTCGGTCAAAGCTCCGGTCCGCACGTCGTAGACAAACCCCCGCACACCATCCTTGAACGGCAAGAACGCACTGTGCCGAAGCCGGTTCATAGACCCCCGCACACTGTCCTTCACCTCCCGGAAAGCCTCTACCGCCCACGTCGGCCGCATTCCGGAATCCGATTCCAGTTCGTCCTTGAACCCGTCCTCGGTGACCAGTTCCAACCCGCAGTTGGTGTGGTGCACCAACAGCACCTCCCTGGTCCCCAACTTCCGCTGCGACAGCGCCAGCGACCGGATCATGTCGTCGGTGACCACGCCGCCCGCGTTGCGCAGCACGTGCGCCTCGCCCTGCTTCAGGCCGAAGATCTCGAAGACCCGGATGCGCGAGTCCATGCAGGTCAGGATCGCCACCTGCATCGAGGGTTTGGGTGTGGAGCGGTCGCCTGGCACGACGTTGCCCAACTCGTCGTTGCGGCGCAGCAACTCGTCGATCGCGGTCACGGCACACCTCCCTGTCCTGGACTGTTCCTGTCCATTGCAACCGTTCCTGCTCCGGGTGCCAAGAGCTTTCGGTGAACGTCACCTTTCACCGCATCGGGTTACTCCAGCGTCCCGCTCGCGGCACGCCCGCCCGGTTACCGTCTGTTCCGTGATCGAGCCCACAGGGCCACGGCCTGCCACGGTGTACCGGCGTCGTCGAGCGATAGCGCTCGGCGCGGCCCTCGTCGCCCTGCTCCTCACGATCTGGCTGGTCGCGAGCCTCGTGGGGCGTTCCGACCCGCAGCCGGAGCTCCAGGCCGTGACGTCGACGCCACCGTCAACGCCGCCGTCAACGCCGCCGTCGACGGCGGCGTCCAGCAGTTCCAGCACGACCCCTCCGCCGCCACCGCCCGTGGTGGCGTCGCCGACCCCGCCGCCCGGCCCACCCGCCCCGTGCGACGACGCGGCGATCAACGTCGTCGCGGAGGTCGGCAAGCCGAGCTACGAGGTCGGCCAGCAGCCCGAGTTCAAGATCCAGATCGTGAACGTCGGCCAGCTGCCGTGCACGAAGGACATCGGCCGTTCCCTCCGCGAACTGGTCGTGACCAGCGCGGACGGTTCGACGCAGCTGTGGTCGAGCAACCACTGCTTCGCGACCGAGGGCAGCGAGGTGCGGGTGATGCAGCCGAACGAGCAGTTCACCTACGGCCTGACCTGGGCGGGCAGCACCTCGGACGAGGGCTGCCGCACCCACAGCCGGGTCGGGCCGGGCGACTACCTGCTGACCGCGAAGGTCGCGGGCAAGGCGGGCAACCCCGTGGTGTTCAGGCTGAGCTGATCACGGACCGAACCAGCGCTCCTCGGTGATCGTCCGGGGAGCCGCGGCGGTCGTGCCGACGATGAGTTCGGTGCTGAGGTTCACCGACCGGGGCCGGGTGCGCTCACCGACGTCGAGCAGGAGCTTGCCCGCGGCGCGCCCCTTCTCCAGCACCGGCTGGCGCACCGTGGTGAGGCCCGCGCGCTCGGCCTCCTGGATGCCGTCGAACCCGGTGATCGTCAGGTCCTCCGGCACGCGCAGCCCGCGGCGCTTGGCCTCGTTCATCGCGCCCAGCGCCAGGATGTCCGAGGTGCAGATCAGCGCCGTGATGGTCGGGTCGCGGTCGAGCACCTGGGCCGCGGCGGCCTCGCCGGACGCCGTGTTGTGGTCGAACCGCTCGACGACCGGCACCTGCGACCAGTCGACGCCCGCTTCGCTGAACGCCATCGCGAGGCCCGCGAGGCGGGCGCGCTGGACGTGGAAGTGGGCCGCGTGCTGCCGGTCGACGGACACGTAGCCGTCGTTGCGGTCGCGCGCCAGGCGCATGCAGACGACGCCGACGCGCCGGTGGCCCATCGCGATCAGGTGCTGCGCCAGCTCGTTCATCGCGGACCGGTCGTCGATGCCGACCCGGTCGACGTTGCCGATGTCCGGCTGGTCGCAGACGACGGTCGGCACCGGCCGTTCGAGGACGGCCGCCAGGTGGGGGTCGTCGTCCGGCACGGAGTAGACGACGAAGCCGTCCACGCCCGCGCGGTGCACCGCCGCCACGTCCTCGCGCTCCGGGCTCGCCGGGATCAGCATCAGCCCGGTCCCCGCGTCCTCGCACGCCAGCGCGAGGCCCTCCAGGAAACCGAGCGCCGCCGGGTCGCGGAACGCGTAGGACAGGTTCTCGGTGAGCAGCAGCCCGACCGCGCCCGCTTTTCGGGTCCGGAGTGACCGGGCCACGGGGTCCGGGCCCGGATATCCGAGCCGCCTTGCTGTCTCCAACACCCGTCGACGCAGCTCTGGCGAGAGCTGGTCGGGCCGGTTGTACGCGTTGGACACCGTTGTCCGGGAAACGCCCAGCTCAGCGGCCAAGGAGGCCAGCGTCGCAGGACGTCGCACATGCATCGACCGCGCCATGGAGTGACCGTAACGGTTCAGAACCAATTACTGAAGCAAGTCGGGACGCGCGTCACGAGGTTACTGCGTATGCGCAGGTCGGACCGTCTTGCGTTCGCAGAATTTGGTCCAGACCAATTTAGGGCCGTCGGGGAGGGGCCGTCGACTCCCTCACCACCAGCTTGGGGCGGAACACCCTCGTGTAGTTGCCCGATCCGCGCCTCCTCCTGTCCGGATCGAGCCGGTTCACGAGTTCGTCCACGGCGGCGCCCGCCATCTCCTCGATCGGCTGCGCCAGCGTCGTCAGCGAGGGCGAGCAGTACGACGCCAGCGGGATGTCGTCGAACCCCACGATCGACAGGTCCTCCGGCACCGAGAGCCCACGCTGGTGGGCCTCCCGCAGCGCGCCGAGCGCCATGTGGTCCGACGAGCAGATCACCGCGGTCGGCCGGACGGTGTCCAGCAGCGCGGCCACGGCGGACGCCCCGCCGTGCGGCCCGAACGGGCCGTGCGCGACGAACGCCGACTCCGCGGGCAGCGACCGCTCCTCCAGCGCGGCGGCCCAGCCCGCGCGCTTGAGCCGCGACGGCAGCGACCGCGACGGGCCGGACACGAAGCCGATCCGCCGGTGGCCGAGCTGGATCAGGTGCTTGGTCGCGGCGTACCCGGCCAGCTGCTCGTCGACCGTGACGTCCGGCACGTCCAGCGAGGGCGTGGCCCCGTTGAGGAACACCATGTGCACCCCGTCGGCCAGCAGCTTGGCGTAGTAGCTCGGCTGCGGCGCCCTGCCGAGCGGCACCTCGACGTTGGTGATCTCCGGCGACACGAACACCATGCCCTCGACGCCCCTGGCGAGGAGCATCCGGACGTACTCCTCCTCGCCCATCGCGGCCGTCCCGGTGCCGCGGGTGTTGCACAGCAGCGACGAGTAGCCCAGGCGGGCCGCCCTCGTCTCCAGGGCCTCGGCGAAGGCCGGGAACACCGGGTTCGACAGCTCCGGCACGAGCAGGCCGATCACGCCGGTCCGCTGGAGGGCGCCGAGCCCGCGCGGGGTGTACGGCATGTCGGTCAGCACGGCCAGCACCCGCTGGCGGGTCTCCTCGTTGACGCCCGCCCTGCGGTTCAGCACCCGGCTGACCGTCGAGATGCTCACCCCCGCCGCCCTGGCGATCTCCGACAGACCCGACACCGCGCCTCCTCCTGTTGGGCCAAGAGTGCTCGCGGCAGCAAGTTCTTGCAACCGAAACACCCGAACAGCCTCGGATTAACACACATGGTCTCATCCGTTAAGGCACAACTACGGGGAAACCCTTGACCAGTGGGGGTTCACGGGTATGAAATCCGCGTCAACCTTGATGCAAATCCTTGCAAGATCCTCGTCGTCGACACGTCGGTGAGGCAAGCAGGAGGGAACGACAGCAACGATGCGACGTACAACCCTCGTGACAGCCACGGCGGCCTGTCTGACCGGCGCTCTCGTCCTCACCGCGTGCGGCGGTGGAGGCTCGACGGACGCGGGATCGGACTCCGGTGAGGTCACGTTCTGGGACACCAGCGGTCCCAACGAGAGCCCGGTGTTCACCAAGATCGCGGAGGAGTGCGCGACCAAGGGCGGTTACAAGGTCAAGACCGAGACGGTCGCCTTCGACGCCGCGCTCAACAACTACAAGACCGCCGCCCAGGGCGGGCAGGGGCCGGACGTGTTCCGCGCCGAGGTCGCCTGGGTGCCGCAGCTCGCGAAGAACTCCCTGGTCCTCGACCTCAGCGACACCGAGCTGGCCAAGGACACCGGCGACTTCCTGGAAACCCCGCTCGGGTCCACGAAGTTCGAGGGCAAGTCCTACGGCGTCCCCCAGGTCACCGACTCGCTCGCGCTGTTCTACAACAAGAAGCTGCTCGCCGCGGCGGGCGTCACGCCGCCGAAGACGTGGGCTGAGCTGAAGGACGCGGCGGCCAAGCTCGGCGGCGAGAAGTCGTTCTTCCTCAACAACGACGCCTACTACGCGCTGCCCTTCATCTACGGCGCGGGCGGCGACCTGGTCGACGCCGACGCGAAGAAGATCGTGGTCAACTCGCCGGAGAACGTGAAGGCGCTGGAGACCGCGAAGGGCCTGCTCGACGCGAAGGCGGCGTCCACCGCGCTGGACCCGAGCAACTCCTACAACAACATGCAGGCCGGCTTCTCCTCCGGTGAGGTCGCCATGGTCGTCAACGGCCCGTGGTCGGTCGCCGACTACCTCAAGGGCACGGCGTTCACCGACGCCGCGAACCTCGGCATCGCCCCGGTCCCCGGCGACACCGCGGGCGGGGGCAGCGCGCCCGTCGGCGGCCACGACTACGTCATCCGCCAGGGCACCAAGGCGAAGGCGTCGTCGATCAAGTTCATCCAGTGCATGAGCGCCACCGACGCCCAGGTGCGGGTCGCGAAGGAGCTGGGGCTCCTGCCGACGCGCAAGACCGCGTACGAGAACGCCGACGTGAAGGCCCAGCCCGTCGTGGCCGCCTTCGAGCCGGTCGCCAAGGCCGCGCACGCCCGCCCGTGGATCCCCGAGGGCGGTCAGCTGTTCGACCCGCTGAAGATCGCCTACGCGGACTTCCTCGCGGGCAAGAAGGACGCCAAGGCCGCGCTCGACGAGGTCGCCAAGGCGTACAAGGACCAGGTCGTCACCGAGTACTCGATCGGCTGATGGGACCGCCGCGGGCCTCCGGGCCCGCGGCGTCCCCCGGTCAGGGAAGGGGTTTTCGGTGCGCAGGTTCCTGGAACGCCACTGGTACGCCTACGCGATGGTGCTGCCCGTCGTGGTCGTCATCGCCGTACTGGTGCTGTACCCGCTCGCGCAGGGCGTGTTCTTCACCTTCACCAACATCAACGAGGGCAACATCGCCAACCCGGTCCTCGACCGGGCGGCGACCTACGCCGGGGTGGGCCTGCGCAACTACCTCAACGTCCTCTCCGGAGACCCCAGCTACGGCAGCTTCTGGTCCACCCTGGTCCGGACGCTCATCTGGACGTTCTCCTGCGTGTTCTTCCACTACACGATCGGCCTCGGCCTGGCGCTGCTGCTCAACCGCGAGGTCAAGGGCCGCGCGGTCTACCGGGTGCTGCTGATCCTGCCGTGGGCGGTGCCCGCGTTCATCAGCGCGTTCACCTGGAAGTACATGTTCAACGCGCAGTACGGCATCATCAACCAGGGCCTGCGCGCCATCGGCGTCGACGACCCTCCGGTCTGGCTCGGCCAGAACGACTGGGCGCTCGTCGCCGTCGTGATCGTCAACGTCTGGCTGGGCGTGCCGTTCATGATGGTGGCGCTGCTCGGCGGCCTCCAGGCCATCCCCGGCGACCTCTACGAGGCCGCGGAGGTGGACGGCGCCACGCCGTGGCAGCGCTTCCGGCACATCACGCTGCCCGGTCTGCGCTCGGTGTCCAGCACGGTGGTGCTGCTCGGCATCATCTGGACGTTCAACATGTTCGCGATCATCTACCTGATCACCGGTCCGAACCCGAACACCAGGATCCTGGTCACCTACGCGTTCGAACGCTTCTTCTCGTCCGCCACCCGCGACTACGCCGTCGCGTCGACCTACGGCGTGCTGGTCCTGTCGGTGCTCCTGGTGTTCGCGGGCGTCTACCGGCGCGCGCTGCGCAAGCAAGGCGAGGTGTGGTGATGACGCTCGACGCCAGTTCGCTCCAGGTGGTCCGCCCGGACCGCGTGGCGCACAAGCGCGACGCCAGGTCCAAGGGCGCCAGCGTCGCACTGCACGCGACCCTGGTGGTCGCGTCGCTGATCGCCGTCTTCCCGGTCTTCTGGGTGCTGGTCACGTCGTTCAAGCCGGACGCGCGCGCGGTCGAGACGACGCCGAAGCTCGTCAACGAGTCCTCCCTGGACAACTACGCCAGGATCCTGTCCGGTGAGAAGGGCAGCTTCCTCACGTGGTTCGCCAACTCGGTGACCATCGCCCTGATGACGACCGTCATCGCGGTCTTCCTGTCGGCCACCACCGGCTACGCCGCGAGCCGCTTCAGGTTCCCCGGCAAGCGCCCGCTGATGCTCTCGTTCCTGGTCGTGCAGATGTTCCCGTTCGCGGTGCTGATCGTGCCGCTCTACAACATCCTGCTGGCGCTGGGCCTGCAAGGCCAGCAGTTCGGCCTGGTGCTCGTGTACTGCACGACCGCGGTCCCGTTCTGCACCTACATGCTCAAGGGCTACTTCGACACCGTTCCCACCGACATCGACGAGGCGGGGAGGGTGGACGGCCTGTCACCGTTCGGCGTCTTCTGGCGGCTCATCCTGCCGCTCGCCAAGCCGGGCCTGGCGGTCACGGCGTTCTACGCGTTCCTGACGGCGTGGGGCGAGGTTGCCTTCGCGTCGGCGTTCCTGTCGGCGGCTGACGAGTCGAAGACGCTGGCCGTGGGCCTCCAGGTGTTCGTGCAGCAGAACCGCACCGAGTGGGGCCACTTGGCAGCGGCGTCGATCCTGGTGGCCATCCCGGCCATCGCGGTGTTCTACCTGGTGCAGAAGTTCCTGGTCACCGGTCTGGCGTCGGGGGCGGTGAAGGGCTGAGGGGTGCCGGCTCGCCAGGCGGCTGCCGGTGCCGAGGTGTTCACCAGGCGGCTCCGACTCCCAGCGTTCGGTGGCCCACCGCCCACCCGGGCGGTGGGCCACCAGCACCACTGGCCAGCCACCTCCGCCAGCCACCCCACCCTCCCCAGCCGGCCCATCCTCATCCCAGCTCAACCGGCAGCCACCGGCCCCCATGCCCAAACCCGCCCCCAACCCCGGCGAGCCCACTGCTCTTCCAACCCCTTCCCCCGGCGGCCCCCCGATGTTCAGCGCTCGTCATGCCCGTTCTCGTTTGTCAAGGCATCTTTCCCGCCTTGACAAACGAGAACGGGCATCGACACACTCGCGCCATCGGGGGCCTGCCCAACCCCGACGTCCCCGGCCCCACCTCCAGCAGGCCCCGCAGACGCCCCGGAACTAGACCAATCCACCCATTCCCGTAAGCGCTTGCAATCAATACGTTGACGCCAACGCTTGGATTGGAAAGGTGCGTCACATGGCTGAGGTCGCCTACGTCAAAGCTTCGCGGATCTTCTCCGGCAACCCGCCGGTTCGCGCGGTGGACGAGTTGTCCCTGGACGTCGCAGACGGCGAGTTCCTGGTGCTGGTCGGCCCCTCGGGCTCCGGCAAGTCCACCGCCCTCCGCATGCTCGCCGGGCTGGAGGACATCGACGAGGGAGCCATCGAGATCGGCGGCAAGGACGTCACCAACGTCCCGCCGAAGGGCCGCGACATCGCGATGGTGTTCCAGTCCTACGCCCTCTACCCGCACATGACGGTCGCCGAGAACATGGGCTTCGCGCTCAAGCTCCGCGGCGTCAGCAAGGACGAGATCAAGCAGAAGGTGGGCGAGGCGGCGAAGCTGCTCGACCTCACCAAGTACCTCGACCGCAAGCCGAAGGCCCTCTCCGGTGGCCAGCGCCAGCGCGTCGCGATGGGCCGCGCGATCGTCCGCGAGCCCGCCGTGTTCCTCATGGACGAGCCGCTGTCCAACCTGGACGCGAAGCTGCGCGTGGAGACCCGCGCGAACATCGCGGCCCTCCAGCAGCGCCTCGGCACCACCACGATCTACGTGACGCACGACCAGGTCGAGGCCATGACCATGGGTCACCGCGTGGCGGTGCTGAAGGACGGCCTGCTCCAGCAGTGCGACACCCCGCGCGCGCTGTACGACAAGCCCGCCAACGCGTTCGTGGCCGGGTTCATCGGCTCGCCCGCCATGAACCTCAAGACCGTGCCCCTGACCGCCGAGGGCGCGAAGCTCGACGGCATCGTGGTGCCGCTGCCGCGCGCCGCCCTGGACGTGGCGTCCGGCGCGAGCCTGTCGGAGATCACCTTCGGCATCCGCCCGGAGGCCCTCGGCATCATCCCGTCGACCTCGACCGAGGACGGCCTGGCGATGACCGTGGAACTGGTCGAGGAGCTCGGCGCCGACGCGCTCGTGCACGGCGCCGTCCGCATCGGCGACTCGTCCGAGCGCTTCGTCGTCCGCGTCGACGGCCGCACGCCCCCCACCCTCGGCCAGGAGGTCAAGGTCGCTGTGCGTGACGCGAGCGAGATCCACCTGTTCCACCCGGAGAGCGGTGACCGCCTCACCGACTGACCCACCCGCAGCACCGACGAAGGCCACCCGTTCGAGTACGGGTGGCCTTCGTCGCATGTGGGTCGGTGGACAAGGTGGTCGCTATCCGTTCTAAGATGAACTCGACAACGGTTTCCATCCCCAAAGCTTCACCCCGTCGAGGAGTTCACTGATGACGCTGCGTCACCTCCGTGCAGGCGCGGCAGTCGCCGTCGCCCTGCTCGCCCTCACCGCCTGCGGTGGCGGCACCGACACGGCCGCCACGTCCGCGGCGGCCGACGGCAAGGTCGCCGTCGTCGCCTCCACCAACGTGTGGGGCAGCGTCGTGAAGGCCGTCGGCGGCGACGCCGTGACCGTCCACTCGATCATCGACGACCCGTCCGCCGACCCGCACTCCTACGAGAGCAAGCCCGCCGACGTGGCCGCGCTCGGCAAGGCGAAGCTGGTCGTGTTCAACGGCGGCGGCTACGACGACTTCTTCACCAAGCTCATCGGCGACTCCGGCGCGGACGCCGCCAAGCAGGTCGACGCCTTCGCCCTGTCCGGCAAGGCCGACGGCGTCAACGAGCACGTCTGGTACGACCTGCCGACCGTCAAGAAGGTCGCCGACAAGGTCGCCGAGGAGCTGTCCGCCGCCGCGCCGGACCAGAAGGACACCTTCACCGCCAACGCCAAGGCGTTCGACGACGGGCTCGCCGGGCTGACCACCTCGGTCCAGAAGGTCGGCACCGACCACCCCGGCAGCAAGGTCGTCGTCACCGAGCCGGTGCCGCACTACCTCCTGGAGGCAGCGGGCATCACCGACGCCACGCCCGCCGAGTTCAGCGAGGCCATCGAGAACGAGACCGACGTTCCGGTCGCCGCCCTGACCGAGACCACCGGCCTCATCACCGGCAAGCAGGTCAACGCACTGGTCAACAACACCCAGACCGAGAACAGCGTCACCCAGCAGCTCGTTTCCGGCGCGGGCACGGCGGGCATCCCCGTCGTCGGGGTGACCGAGACGTTGCCCGCCGGGGTTTCCGGATACCTTGACTGGATGACGAAGCAGGTGGACGCGCTGTCCACCGCCCTCAGCCAGAATTGACGCCATGACGACCGCACCGTCGACCACCACCGACGTGACACCGGCAGACCGCCCCGCGCAGCCGCGCGGGGCGGTCTCGCTGCGCGGAGCCGCCCTCGCCTACGGCAGGCGCGTGCTCTGGGAGGGCCTCGACCTGGAGGTCCAGCCCGGCGAGTTCCTCGCCATCCTCGGCCCGAACGGCTCCGGCAAGACCAGCCTCATGCGGGTGCTGCTTGGCCTCCAGCCGCTCTCCGGCGGCTCGGTGGAGATCGCGGGCAGGCCACCGGGGCGGGGCAACCGCGAGATCGGGTACGTCCCCCAGCAGCGCTCGCTCGACCCGACGCTGACGCTGCGGGGCCGCGACCTCGTCGGCCTCGGCCTGGACGGGCACGCGTGGGGGCTCGGCCTGCGCGGCCGCGCCGAGCGCAGGGCCCGCGTGGACGAGGTGCTGGCCGCCGTCGGCGCCGAGGGCTACGCGGACGCGCCGATCGGGCTGCTGTCCGGTGGCGAGCAGCAGCGGCTCCGCGTCGCGCAGGCCCTCGTCGGCGACCCGCGCGTGCTGCTGTGCGACGAGCCGCTGCTGTCGCTCGACCTCGCGCACCAGCGGGTGGTGAGCGACCTGATCGACGCCCGGCGCAGGGCGTCGAACACCGCGGTCCTGTTCGTCACGCACGAGATCAACCCGGTCCTGCCGCTCGTGGACCGGGTCCTGTACCTGGTGGACGGTCGCTTCCGGATCGGCCCGCCGAGCGAGGTCATGACGTCGGAGACGCTGTCGGAGCTGTACGGCACCACGGTCGACGTCGTGCGGGTGCGCGACCAGATCCTGGTCGTCGGCGCCACCGGCACGCTCTGCGAGGACCAGCCGCACCACGTCGTGGATGAGAGCTGATGGACACCTTCTTCGACCTGGGCACGACGTTCGACCTGCTCGCCCTCGACATCGTGCACCGCGCCCTCATCGCCGGGGCCGTGCTCGGCCTGCTCGCGGGCGTGCTGGGGCCGCTCGTCGTGACGCGCAAGATGTCGTTCGCCGTGCACGGCACCAGCGAGCTGGCCTTCACCGGCGGAGCCGCGGCGCTGCTGCTCGGCGTCAGCGTCGGCTACGGCGCCGTCGGCGGCGCGGTCCTGGCCGCGCTGCTGCTCGGCCTGCTGAGCCAGAAGGACTCCGAGCGGGACTCGGTGATCGGCGCGGTGCTCGCGTTCGGGCTCGGGCTCGGCGTGCTGTTCCTCGCCCTCTACGACGGCCGCGCCACGACCAAGTTCGGCCTGCTCGTCGGCCAGCCGTTCGGCGTGGCGGCGGACAACGTGTGGCAGCTCGTCGGCACGGCGGCACTGGTGCTGGTCGTGCTCGCGTGCCTCTACCGGCCGCTGCTGTTCGCCAGCGTCGACCCCGACGTGGCCGCCGCGCGCGGCGTGCCCGTGCGCGTGCTGACCCCGGTGTTCGCCGTGCTCGTCGGCATCGCCACGGCCCTGAGCGTGCAGATCGTCGGCGCTCTGCTGGTGCTGGCCCTGATGATCACGCCCGCCGCGGCGGCGTGCCGCGTCACGTCCAGCCCCGGCCGGGCGACGCTGCTGTCGGTGCTGTTCGCCGAGGTGGCGGTGCTGGGCGGGATCGTGCTCTCGCTGGCCCCCGGCCTGCCCGTCAGCGCGTTCGTCACCGCGATCTCGTTCGCGATCTACGTCGGCTGCCGGGTCGTCGGCCGTGTCCGCGTCCGCCGGATCGGCAACCGGAGGGTGGCCGCCGCGGCGTGACTCACGCCGTGCGGCTGACCTGCGTGTCGTCCGGGGCCGCGACGGCCTGCTGGTCGGTGCGCGGGGAGGGCAGCGGGAGCGGCAGGCGCGTCGCGGCCGAACCGATGTCCAGACCCGCCACCCGCACCTGGTTGCGGCCGTTCTCCTTGGCCACGTAGAGCGCGGCGTCCGCGCTGTGCTGCGCGAGCGCCAGGCTGTCGCCGTTGTCCGGCACGACCGCGACCCCGATCGACGCCGAGATCGACCGCACGTCCGGACCGTCCTCATCGGTCGGTGGCAGCGCCCGACCGCGCAGCGTCACGGTGTTGCGGTGCTTGTCCGTCGTGGACACCGCAGCCTCGGCGATGGCCTGGCGGATGCGCTCCGCGATCAGGATGCCCTGTGCGAGCCCCGTGTCGGCCAGCACGACGAGGAACTCCTCCCCACCGTCCCTTCCGGCCACATCGCCCGGTCGGAGCTTCTCGCGCAGGATGCGGCCCACCTCCGCGAGCACGGCGTTGCCCGCGGGGTGCCCCCACGTGTCGTTGATGCGTTTGAAGAAGTCGAGGTCGATGGCCAGTACCGTCACGGGCTGACCGTCGTGCCTCGACCGCTCGGCGAGCCTGTTCGCGTACTCGGCGAGGCCGGTGGTGTTGAGCAGGCCGGTCCGGTAGTCGGTGTGCGCGTCCTCGGCGAGCTGCTGCTGCAACTGCTCCTGCTCGCTCAGCAGCCGTTCGAGGTGGGCCCGCCGTTCCGCGGCGAGGTTCAGCAGTGCGTTGACCAGGATGACCGGAGCGACGAGCAACAGAGGGCCCACCCAGTGCGATGTGATCAGCATGCCCAGCATCGCACCGGCGCCCAGCGTGGTGACCTCGAGCATGTTGTCGGTCTTCGAACCGAGGAACTCGACGAGCCTGGTGTGCGGGGTGACGATCTTCAACGCGATGGCGATGGTGGCGACCTGGGCGAACCAGTTCAGCGCCGCGGCCAGCGCGAGCACCAGGACCAGCCCGAGGTCGGTCGGGATGTTGCCGGTGGCGGCCAGCGAGAACCCGGAGAGGTGCACCACCGCCCACGCGAGCATGGTGCTGCCGAGGATGCTGGAGGAGCTGAACACGAACCGGTACGGCTGGCGGCGGGCGATGGGCTGGATGAGAATCCTCATCCAGAGGGTGACGAGAACCGCGAGACCCCCTGGAAGCGCGATGGCGGCGGCGAACGTCCAGACCGACGTGAGGTCGATGTGCGGACCGGCCGACTCGTTCCGCCGCGACTCCTCAGCCCGACGCACCATCACCAGGTGGATCGTGATCGCGACCATGATCGCGCCGAACCGGAGCCAGTCCGTGGCCGAGACGGTGCCCAGCGTGGTGAGCAGCCAAATGGCGGCTCCGGCCACGGCCGATTCGACCAGCACGAAGAACGCCAGAGCGGCTGGCCGCAGCGTCCAGAGGTCCCAGTTCCGGATCGGTACCCAACGGGTTGCCCTGGAAGGCTGGTCGTCAGTCAAACTGTTCTTCACCACGTCCCACCAACCCCACCGCGGTGTCCGCACACCGTGGTGCCGTTGGGGTACCCGTTGCTCGCACCTGTCGCTGCTCGACGACCAAGCGAAGGAGGGTTTGCCATGCGCAACCGCGACATGTGAGATCCCCCTCCCTTCAGTTCGGGGCCGAATTCTCACCGTACGCAGCCGAATCCTCGCAGGACGCGCACGAAAGGTCCGTCATGATTGACAATCGCGATATGTGATGAGTCCGTTTCAGCTCACCACCACCTTCTGGTCGCCGCGCATCCGCGCTCGGCGCCAGGACACCGTGGCCTGGGCTGCGAGAAGCAGCCCGATGCCTCCTGCACCCGCGATGGTCGCGGTGATGGAGCCCACAGCGTGGGCGACCACGCCTGCCAGCGCCATGCCGCCACCCTGGCTCGATCGCAGGGCGGCCCTGCCGATTCCGTATGCCCGGCCGCGGTACGCGTCGGGCAGCATCCTCATCCAGGCCGAACGTGCGGGCGTGTGGTACGCGCCCGCCATGCCCGCGATGACGAGGAGCGCGATCGTCCAGGTCAGGTTCGGGTCGAGCGCGAACAGGACCAGGGGCGCCAACGACAGGATAGCGAGCGGCCCGATGAGCCGCTCGCGTTTGGCGGGTTCCCGAACCCAGCGGAACAGCACGGCCACGCCCAGCACGTTCGCCGCGGGTTCGATCGCCAGGATGAGCCCGACGGCCCACACGGCGTCGAGGCTGGCGGCCAGCGGCACGGCCAGGCCCTCCGGCACCATCGCGAGACCCGCGAGCAGGCGCATGCCCATGAGGCTGCGCAGCCTCGGCTCCGTCACGAGGAGCGTGAACACGCCCTGGCGGGGTGGTTCGCCCGTGGTGTCGACCCTGCGGTGCCGCCGGGGGTCGGCGGCGGGCCGGTGCTTCACCGACGTGTGCACCAGGATGGCGACGAGCACGAACGTCACGGCGTCGATCGCCAGCGCCACGCTCGGGCTGGAGGCGGTGACGATGAACCCCGCGGCGGCCAGCCCCGCCATCTGGGCCACGTCGACCGACGTGCCGAACAGCGCCACCCCGTCGTCGTAGCGCTCGTCGGGCAGCACCGAGGGGAGGCTCGCCTCCTGGGCCGCGAGGAACGGCGAGGCCACCACCTGCACGGCGACCAGCAGCGTGATCATCAGCCACAGCGGCGTCGCAGGCAGTGCCATCAGGCCCACGATCCCGGCCTGGAGCCACGCGCAGATGATCATCACGGTGCGCCGGGGGAAGCGGTCGGCCAGCCAGCCGAGCAGCGGACCGGCGATCAGCGGCGGGAAGAGCGTCAGCGACCACGTGAGGGCGGTCCAGAGGGGGGAGCCGGTGCGCTCGAACACCAGGAGTGACAGGGCCACGGCCGCGAGCTGGTCACCCGCCGTTGACACCGTCGAGCCGATCCACAGGCCGCGGAACTCGCGGTCGCTCACGAGCGCGCGCAACGTTCCCTGGGAGGTCACAACCCCTCCAGGTCGTTCGGCCCCGAAGAGCGACTCACGTTACCCCCACCCGAAGTAACCTATTTCTCCGTTGAAGACGGTAGAAGCTGCCGGTAGTGCAATCTCTGTCCTACCACAGTGTGTACCTGAACGGAGTAGGTCGGTTACATAAAGTAGTTATGATACGAAATTGGCCCCGGTTAATATTGACAGTTGACATTCGTCACACTGTGGTGAAGCGCTCTGCGATTACGCTCTGTCGAAGTTCGCCGGACTACCTCTTGACGGGTTGCGCCGAGTGGGCCAGTTTGGGTTCCTGCTTATCGACCAATGTACCGGGCGGTATCGTTATTCGCTCGACATCAGAACTGGTAGTACAGGAACGGGCTGAAGGTCCCTCCCGCGACGAGGATTGCCGCGTAGGTCAGGCCGACCGTCATCAACGAGACGCGGGCCACGCTGGCGATCTTGTCCCTTGAGGACTCCAGGTACGGGCCGCTCACCGGGGATGTGGGCAATACGACAATGACCAGCGCGACCACCAGGATCAGTAGTCGCTGATTCGTTGTGGCGACGCTCACAGCCTCGGATACGCCGGAGAAATCCGGCAGCAGCAGATGACCCAGCATCGTGAACGCGGAGCCGAGGTCGGCCGACCGGAAGAACACCCAGCCGATCACCACGAGCAACATCGTCAATGCCCGCCTGCCGATGCGCGCATTTTTCGACGCAGGGGTGGAATCCCATCCAAAACTGCGTTCTACAACGAGCAGGGCGCCGTGGAACAAACCCCACACGAGGAACGTCCAGTTCGCCCCGTGCCAAAAACCGGTGAGCACGAACACGATCCCGAGGTTCCGGTACGTCTTCGCCACGCCGTGCCGGTTGCCGCCCAGCGGGATGTAGACGTAGTCGCGGAACCACCGGGAAAGCGACATGTGCCACCGCCGCCAGAACTCCGTGACGGTCACGGAGGAGTACGGGCGGGCGAAGTTCTCCGGGAGCCGGAAGCCGAGCATCCGGCCGAGGCCGATGGCCATGTCCGAGTAGCCGGAGAAGTCGAAGTACAGCTGGAGGGTGTAGCCCACCGCGCCCAGCCAGGCGATGGAGAACGTCATCTCGTCGGACGGGGTCGCGAAGCACGCGTCGACCATCGGGGCCAGCGAGTCCGCGATGATGACCTTCTTGCACAGGCCGAGCGCGAACCGGGGGAAGCCCGCGGCGATGTCGTCCAGGCGGTGGGTGCGGTGCTGGGGGAGCTGGTCGGAGATCTCCCGGAAGCGGACGATCGGCCCCGCCACCAGCTGCGGGAACATGGCGATGTAGGTGATGAACGAGACCGGGTCCTTGAGCGCCCTGCGCTCGCCCCGGTAGATGTCCACCACGTAGGAGATGTGGTGGAAGGTGTAGAAGGAGATGCCGATCGGCAGGGCCAGGTGGACCACCGGGAAGTCGCCGCCCAGGGCTTCCGCGATGGTGTCCAGCTGGTCCGTGGCGAATCCCAGGTACTTCCAGACGACCAGGATGCCCAGGTTGAACGTGATGACGCCCAGGAGGAGCTTGCGGCGGACCGCGGGGTCCTGGTCCGGTTCCAGGCGGGGGCCCGCCAGGTAGTTGACGAGCATGCAGGCCAGGAGGAGCAGGGTGGTGCCGCCCGCGCCGCTGGCGTAGAAGAGGAGGCTCGCCACCGCCACGACGCCGTTGCGCCAGGTTCTGGGTGTGGTCAGTAGAGCCGCTAGGAGTAGCGGCATGAAGAACCACAGGAAGAGGGGGCTGGCGAATGACATCGCCGGGAACCCTAGCGGGCGGGTGGTGGGGTTCGCTCGGGGTCCTGGTGGTTCGTCGGTGGGGGACCCCGTGATCGCCCACTCGGATGGCTGCCGGATCTCGTCGGATCGGGTCGGTCCCGTCGGATCGGGCCTCGGTCCTGCTGGATGGGGTGGCTGCTGGTCCCGTCGCATCGGGTGGCTGCCGGTCGCAGCGGATCGGGTGGCTGCTGGTCCCAGCGGGGTGCCCGATGTGACTCGGGGCCCCTCGATCTGCCCCTTGATCGGCAGATCGGCCTGGTTCCGGGAAGGCGGTGGCTCGCCGTCTGGTGGTTGAGGTGGTGCCGG
>NZ_DBNGPQ010000153.1:0-66684 GCF_057122925.1 Umezawaea sp.
CCCACGAGGGGCCCGGCGCGGAGGAACGCGTCGGGCCCCTCGAACCTCCGCCCGCGGGCGGTTCAGGCCGTGATGGGGATCTGGGCCCGCACCTCCCAGCCGTCGCCCGAGCGGGTGCCCGCGGTGAACGTCCCACCCAGCAGTTCGACGCGTTCGCGCATGCCGACGAGCCCGTAGCCGCCGGACCCGCCGACCGGCGCCTGCCTCGTGCCGCGCCCGTTGTCGGCGACGCGGACGTGGACCGCGCTCTCCCTGGTGGACACCGACACCTCGACCCTGGTCACGTCGGTGGCGTGCTTGCGGGAGTTGGTCAGCGACTCCTGGACCAGGCGCAGCACCGAGCGCTCGAACTCGGGCGGGACCTGCTCGGCCCGGTCGAACTCCAGGTGGACCGGGAGGCCGGACTCCTCGGTCACGGCCCGGACGTCGGCGGCGAGGTTGCTGGTCGAGCCGACCGACCCCGAGCCCGCGGGCTCCGAGCCGCGCAGCGTGCCGACGAGCTTGCGCATGGCGGCAAGCGCCTCCGTGCCGCTGTTGGTGATCACCGGCAGGACCTCGCGGGCCGCGTCCGGGTTCAGCTCCAGCACCGCCTCGGCGGCCTGCGAGTGCACGACGATGCTCGTCACGTAGTGCGCGACCACGTCGTGCAGCTCGCGGGCCAGCGCCATCCGCTCGGCGTGCTGCGCCGCCAGCACCTCCGCCTCGACCGACTGCCTGCGCTCCCGGTCGCGCGACCGGAAGTACAGGCCGGTGCCGACCGAGATGATCAGGAACACGGTGCCGCCGATGACGTTGGGCCACAGCTCGGGCCCGTACGTCTTGGGGCCCTCGCCCCAGTCGATCTGGTAGTCGGGCCTGATCCACGTGGTCGCGGCGATCGTGGCGACCAGGACCACCACGCCCAGCGCCGCCCGCCACCTCGGGGCCTCGCGGACCAGGATCGCGATCAGCGCCATCAGCGCGGCGGTCTCGGTGATCAGGAGCTTGCCGACGATCGGCGGGGACACCCCCAGGCCGCTCAGCCTGAGCACCGCGGAGCCGATCACCAGGGTCGCGGCCGCGGTGAGCGCGGCGTCGAACGGACGGCGCGGCGTCAGCACCGCGATCACGCACAGCACGACCACGCCGGGCAGCTGCCAGGACCGCGAGCCGAGGTCGAACGTGCTCGCCGCGTCCAGGGCCAGCAGGATGAGCAGGGCACAAGCCAGGGGCCACTGACGTCTGACCATGGTCCGCCAGCTCAGGTTGGTGCTCTCCACGTGGACAACCTAGGTCCTGCGGGCTGATACCGCGTCCGACTCCGGTCGGGTCCCACATCAGCCGTAAGGCTGACCCCCGGTCACCGGAAAATACCCCGGTGGCCGATGTCGGATGACGTCGTGAACAGCGACTCTGGAGAGGCGGAGTTCGGGGAAACGGAGGACGTCATGTTCACGGTTGTCGCTACTTGGTTCGGTGCGGTGCTCGGTCTGCTGGTGCTCGTTCTGATGGCCCTATCAGGCGTGATGGTCGACTCGCAGCGCTGAGGAAATCGCCGGGAATTACCGGTGTGTAATTAGGTGGATTCGTCGGCGTGCAGGCCGCTCGAACGATCCTGGTGGTGCTTGAGCAGTTCCGCCAATCGCCCTGGGGATTGCGGTTGGGTGGTTTCCGCGGCCGTTCCGGAAAAACGAGCCGGGCCACCGGTGCGCGCGCGCCGCGCCGCACCGGGGTCGAGGCGGAAGGTCGGGCGGTTGCCGGTGTGCCGCTGCCTGCCGCGCAACCACGACAGCCGGTGCAGCGATTCGGCGTGGTGGTCGGTGATGGTGACCTCGGCGCGGTCGAACGAGTGCAGCACCGCGCGGTTCAGCTCGACGACGGCCCGGTCGCGCCACAGCGTGCGCTCGGAGCTGGTGTCCAGGCCAAGGGCTTGCGCGACGGGTTTCGCGGCGGCGTAGCCGTGCTCGTCGGCGAGGCTGCGGGTGCCGATCTCGGAGCCGACGAACCACGAGTTGAACGGCGCGGCGGGGTAGGTGATGCCGCCGATGGACAGGCGCATGTTGCCGATCACCGGCACCGCGTGCCAGCGCAGGCCGAGCTGCGCGAACCACGGCAGGTCGGGGTGCTCGACGGGCACCTCGTGCACCACCTCGGGCGGCAGGGTGAACAGTCGAGGGCCCTCGTGGGCGGTCTCCACGACGAGCGGGAGCACGTCGAACCGGCCGCGGTCGGCGGGTGCCCGCCAGCCCATGCCCAGCACGGCGTCGGTGAACGCGGCGTAGCGCGGGTCTCCGAGCCCGTCGGAGTACCCGGCGTACCGGATGAGCTGCTCGTTCCAGATGCACGGGCCGGGGCCCGACGGCGAGTCCGGGGCGAACACGGTGATCAGCGGCTTGATCTCACCGCCGTTGGTGGCGAGCCGCAGGTGCTCGACGCACTCGCCCGCCACCGCCGCCGCGTTGCGGAAGCCGCGCAGGTCGCGCACCTTCAGCCTGCGCCACGGCAGCCCGCTGGTGCACCAGCCGCTGTCGCGCATCGCGATGCGGGCGCCGTAGGACAACTCCTGTGCGGTGTGCCGGTAGGTGCCGGTCGTCGCCACTTCCGCCCGCACGTCCGCGAGCCGGGCGCTGACGGCGCCCGCCTCGGGGTGTGCGACGTGGAACATGCGGAGGAAGCCCTCCGCGGCATCGAGGTCTGCTGCCTCGGGGAGCGTGCGTGCTCCGTTGTGGACTGCGGTCACGGTCGGTAACCGTAGTTGCGCTGAGCATTAACTCGTCACTGCCAGACGGGGCACTCCGGGTGATCAACAGTGACCACCCCATCTAGCGATCTAGAAACCCTCAGTGGTGGTACATCGACCACTGAGGGTCGCGGCTTGAGTACACGGTCAGGTGAGCGTGTTCCGCAGGAACATCAGATCGTGGCTGATCCGGCCCTCTTCGACGGCGCGCTGCTCGAACTTGGTGACCGGCCGCCATTCGGGCCTCGGAGCCCATCCGCCGGGCTCGGCCGCGTGCGGGTTGTCGAGCTTCGGCTCGGCCGAGCAGACGGCCATCATCTGATCGGCGTAGTTCTCCCAGTCGGTCGCGAGGTGCAGCATCCCGCCGGGCACCAGCCGCGAGGCGAGCAGGGAGACGAAGTCGGGCTGCACGAGGCGGCGCTTGTGGTGCTTCTTCTTCGGCCACGGGTCCGGGAAGAAGATCCGCACCCCGGACAGCGAGGCCTCGGGGACGTGCTCGGTGATCAGGTCGACCGCGTCACCGCGCAGCAGGCGCAGGTTGTCGACGCCGAGCAGCTCCGCGCGCAGGATCAGCATCGCCAGGCCGGGCTTGTAGACCTCGACGGCCACGTAGTTGACGTCCGGGGCGTCGGCGACGAGCTGGGAGGTGGTCTCGCCCATGCCGGAACCGATCTCCAGCAGCACGGGGGCCTCGCGGCCGAACCAGCCGGAGAAGTCCACGGGCCCCTCGGGCAGTTCCTTGACGTCCCGGCCGAGGCGCTCCCAGTGGGTGTCCCACGCGCGCTGCTGGCCGACCGTCATCCGCTCACCGCGCTGGACGAAGCTGACGATGGAACGGTGGTTCGGCGGGGTCTGCTGGCTGGGGGTCACGACCGCACAGCCTACAAACCACGCCGAACCGCACGTCAGGCGATGTTCTCCAGGTCCTCGATCTGCTCCCGCAGATCGGCGGTGGTGAACGGGATGGGCTGCTGGAGCCCCGGTCCGCGGTGCACGGGCAGCAGGTCGACCCAGCCGGGGTGCAGGTCCGTGAACTGCACGGTCGTCGGCTCGGACGGGCCGTACACGCCGCTCTCCGACGGCACGAACTCCCAGTAGCCGACCTCGCCCTCGGACGCCCACGGCACGTACACCCATCCCGGACGGGCCGACAGCAGCGCGGTCACCTCGTCCTCGACGGCGAAGCCCGCGGCACGGGACGGCAGCTTGCCGCGGTGCAGCGCGCGCAGCCACCACGGCGACGGCGGGTTCTGCGTGACGGTGTGCACCGAGCGGAACAGCGCGAGCACCTGCTCCTCGTCGGCGCGGTGGATCCAGGCCCGCCTGCTCTCGGCGGGGCTCTGGGCCAGGGTGACGGTGTTCATGGCTTCGATGGCGTGGGACCATTCGAGGCCGACCATCGGTTCGACCCGCACGCCGTGTGCGCGCGGGCGGGCAAAGTCGGTCGCCGGGTATCCGGCAGTCGGGTTGGGATCGAGCACCGTCACGGGTTCACCTCCGCGGAGTTCCTTGACGGGGGGATAACCGATCGCGGGCACGGCCACACCTGGAGGGCACCGCGATGTACCAGGGCCGCACGCGATTCGTTGCTTTCCATCTGAGCCTGTCCTGAGCCGCTTGTCATGGCGCTGTGCCGGAGTTCACGTGGTGTTAACGGGTGCCTGGTGCCAGGTGCCCGGAATGAGGTTTTGGAAACATGGTGGACATGGAATATTTGTGATCCGCACCATGCTGTGAAAGGCACCACATCCAGGTTTGAAGTGTGCGGATGCTGATTTGGGGGCTCGGATGTCCGTGAGGGTTCTGGTTCTCGCGGTGCTCGCCCTGCTGTTCGTCACGCCACCGGTCCACGGTGCGTCGATCGAGGACGAGCAGTGGCACCTCGGAGCGCTGGACGCGTACGCGGCGCACGAGATCAGCCGGGGCGACGGCGTGGTCGTGGCCGTCGTGGACAGCGGGGTGGACGAGACCGTCGCCGACCTCTCGGGCCGGTTGCTGCCGGGCCGCGGCTTCGGGTCGGCCGCGGGCACCGACGGCGTGCGCGACACCGACGGCCACGGCACCTCCATGGCGACGCTCATCGCGGGCCGGGGCGACGGCGGCGCCCTCGGGATCGCGCCGGGCGCGAAGATCCTGCCGGTCGCGGCGGGCACGGACGGCGAGGACTTCCCCAGCGACTCCGTCACGGAGAGCGTCCGGTGGGCCGTCGACAACGGGGCTCGGGTGGTCAACCTGTCGCTCGGCACGCCGGTCGAGTCCACACCGGACCTGAAGGGCGCGGTCGAGTACGCGTTCGCCAACGACGTGGTGGTCGTCGCGGCCACCGGCAACGACGGCGCCCGGCACATCGGCGCGCCCGCGAACGTCCTCGGCGTCCTCGCGGTGTCCGGCACGGTCGAGGGCGGCGCGCCGTGGCCGTCGTCCAACACCGGGGCCCTCACCGTGCTCGCCGCACCCGCGCAGGACATCGTCACCGCGTCGCCCCTGTCCGTCTCGGAGAGCGGGTACTCGCAGGTGAGCGGTACGAGCGCGGCGGCGGCCCTGGTCTCCGGCGTCGCCGCGCTGGTGCGGGCGAAGTACCCGGACATGAGCGCGGCGGACGTGGTGAACCGGCTGGTCGCGAGCGCGACCGACATCGCCGGGCCCGGCCGCGACGAGGCGACCGGGTTCGGTCTGGTCAACCCGGTGGCGGCGTTGACGGCGACCGTGCCGCGGGTCGACCGCAACCCCCTGCTGCCCGGTGGGGTCGTCGTGCCGGGTGTCCCGGCCGCCGCCGACCCGGTGGACACCGGCACCCTGCTCGCGCTCGGCGCCGGGGTGCTGCTGCTCGCGGTGGTCGGCGGGCTGGTGCTGCTGCGCCGGGCCCGCGCGCGCCGGGGCCCGCGCATCGAGGTCGTGGCGGGGTGGGAGCCCCCGCCACCGGACGACGAGTTCTGGCGGCCGAAGTACTAGGCCCCGTGGTACTCCACCGACTCCTTGGTCAACTGCATGAACGCCTCCTCCAGCGAGCCGCGCTGCGGGCTCAGCTCGTGCAGCACGACCCCGTTGGCGGCGGCCAGCTCACCGATGCTCGCCGGGTCCATGCCGTGCACCACGAGCGCGCCGTCGATCGCGTCGCTGGTGACGGTCGCCGACCCGGCCAGCAGCTCCTGGAGCTTCGCCGCGTGCGGGGAGCGCACCCGGACGTTGTCCTCGGTGGCGTCCTTGATGAACTGCTCGGTGCTCGTCTGGGCGATCAGCTTGCCCTTGCCGATCACGATCAGCTCCTGCGCCGTCTGCGCCATCTCGGACAGCAGGTGGCTCGACACCAGCACCGTCCGGCCGTCGGCGGCCAGCCGGTGCATGAACTGCCGGATCCACACGATGCCCTCGGGGTCCAGCCCGTTGACCGGCTCGTCGAACAGCAGCACCTCCGGGTCGCCGAGCAGCGCGCCCGCGAGCCCGAGCCGCTGGGACATGCCCAGCGAGAAGCCGCCCGCGTTCCGCTTCGCGACGGCGGTCAGCCCGACCATCTCCAGCACCTCGTCGACGCGCCCGACGGAGATGTGGTTCGACTTCGCCAGCCACCGCAGGTGCGACCGGGCGGACCTGTTGGGGTGCACCCACTTCGCGTCCAGCAGCGCGCCGACCGTCCCGAGGGGACGCTTCAGCTCCGCGTACCGCTTGCCGTTGATGAGCGCCCGCCCCTTGTTGGGCGTGTCCAGCCCCAGGATCATCCGCATGGTCGTCGACTTGCCCGCGCCGTTCGGCCCGAGGAACCCGGTCACCCGGCCCGCCTCGACCGTGAAGGACAGGTCGTCGACCGCCACCGTGGGGCCGTAGTGCTTCGTGAGTCCCGCCGCTTCGATCATGACCACTCTCCGATCACGTCAGTTGTGCGTTGAACGAGTTCTACGCGTCCCGCCGCTTGACCACCACGAGCGCGACCACCAGGAGGCCGACGCAGACGGCGGCGTAGTAGGCCAGCGAGCCCCACGGGCCGAAGGGCTGGTCCGAACCCGTGCCCTCGGTGATGAACGACTGGTTGCCCGCGGTGAGGAAGTGGTCGGAGTTCCGGCCGATCAGCCAGCGCTGGACCTTCGGCCCGACCGTCGGGATGATCCCGACCAGGTTCTCCAGCAGCAGCGTGTAGACCAGCAGGACCGCCACGGCGGCCGCGGTCTGGCGGACCAGGAGGCCCACGGCGACGGCGAGCACGGCGGCGAGCGCGAACACCAGGCCGGTGCCCGCGACGTTGCGCCACTCGGCGGCGGAGTTGATGGCCATGTCGGCTTCGGGCCTGATCAGCGTGCCGATGCCCCACGACCCGAAGGCGATCACCTCGCCGACGGCGCCGGAGAGCAGCGCCACCACGGCGGTCTTGGCGAGCAGCGGCCGCACCCTGCTCGGCGCGGCGAGGAAGGTCGAGCGGATCGTGCCGAACCGGTACTCGGTGGTGACGGCGAGCGCGGCCATCACCATGAGCACGACCATGCCGAAGTTCGTGAACCCCTGCGACACCGGCACCGACAGCGGGAACCGCTCGTCGGTGTTGGCCGCGATCACGGCGGCCATGCCGATGGTGATCACCATCGCCAGCGCCGTGCACCACCAGGGTGAGCGCGTGCTGAAGAGCTTGATCCGTTCGACGGCGAGGAGCGTCACCTGGTCCATCCCCCGATCTCGGCGTTCGTGGCCGTAACCGTCGCGCACTCCGCTGATCTTCGCGAGTGGAGAAGACGAAGGAGCCCGGACCACACCCCGAAGGTGGCCCGGGCTCCCTCTCCCCCGTGTCCGACCAGCGGACGTCCCCTCAAACGTCCGCGGCGGTCGGATCCGTCCCCCGTTCCCCCTACGCGTCCCGCTTCTTGGCGACAGCGAGTGCCACGACGAGCAGACCGACGCTGATGGCCGCGAAGTAGGCCAACGAGCCCCACGGTCCGAAGGGGAAGTCGAGTCGCGGCGGGCCTGCTCCCTCGGGGAGCGCGGCGCCGTCCGCGGTCAGGAAGTTGTTGGCGTGCATGAAGGGCATCCACTCCTGGATCTTCACGCCGATCTTCGGGATGAGCCCGATCAGGCTCTCCACCAGCAGCGCGTAGACCAGCAGGATCGCGACGGCCCCCGCCGTCTGGCGGACGAGCGTGCCGACCGCGATGGCCAGGACCGCGGAGAGCGCGAAGACCAGGCCGGTGCCCGCGACGTTGCGCCACTCCACCGAGGAGTTGATGGCCAGGTCGGCGTTCGGCTTGATCAGCTTGCTGATCCCCCACGAGCCGAAGGCGACGACCTCGCCGACGACGCCCGCGAGCACGGCGACGACGACGGTCTTGGCGAGCAGGGCCTGGATGCGGCCCGGCACCGCGAGGAACGTGGCGCGGATCGTGCCGAAGCGGTACTCGGTGGTGACGGCCAGCGCGGCCATCACCATGATCACGATCATCCCGAAGTTGGAGAACGACTGGGAGAGCCCCACGCTCAGCGGGAACTCGTCGTTCGTGTTGGCCGCGATCAGCGCGGCCATGCCGACGGTGAGCACCACGGCGAGCGCCATGCACCACCACGGCGAGCGGGTGCTGAAGAGCTTGATCCGTTCGACGGCGAGCAGAGTCATCAGTTCACTTCCCGATCTCGGCGTGGTACTCGACGGAGTCGCCGGTCAACTGCATGAAGGCCTGTTCGAGCGAACCGCGCTGCGGGCTCAACTCGTGCAGCACCACGCCGTTGGCCCCCGCGATGTCACCGATCTGGTCACTGGTCGCCCCCACGACCGTGAGCGCGCCGTCGTCGTCGTTGCGGACGGTGTACCCCTTGTCGACCAGCAGCGGACCCAGCTTGCCCAGTTGCGGGCTGCGCACCAGGACGCTGTTCTCGGTCGCCCTCTCGATGAACTCCGTCGTGCTGCTCTGCGAGATGATCTTGCCCTTGCCGATCACCACCAGGTCCTGCGCGGTGACGGCCATCTCCGACAGCAGGTGGCTGGACACGAGCACCGTGCGCCCCTGCGCCGCCAGGTTCTGCATGAACTGCCTGATCCAGAGGATGCCCTCCGGGTCGAGGCCGTTGACCGGCTCGTCGAACAGCAGCACCTTCGGGTCCCCGAGCAGCGCCCCCGCGATGCCCAGCCGCTGGGACATGCCCAGCGAGAACCCGCCCGCGCGCCGCTTGGCGACGGCGGTCAGACCCACCATGTCGAGGACCTCGTCCACGCGGCGGTCCGGCAGCCCGTTGGACTTGGCCATCCAGTGCAGGTGGGCCCTCGCCGACCGGTTCGGGTGCACCCACTTGGCGTCCAGCAGCGCGCCGACGGTCCGCAGGGGACGGTCGAGCTGCGCGTACGGCTTGCCGTCGATCAGCGCCTTGCCGCTGGTCGGCCGGTCGAGGCCGAGGATCATCCGCATGGTGGTGGACTTGCCCGCGCCGTTGGGCCCGAGGAACCCGGTCACCCTGCCGGGCTGGATGGTGAAGGACAGGTCGTCCACCGCCACCGTCGTCCCGTACCGCTTGGTGAGGCCGATCGCCTCGATCATGGTTTCTCCCCCTGGCGGCCCGTGCCGTCCACTTGCGTTCCCCGGTTGACGATCCGTGTTGACGATCCACATCGTGCCGCGCCGCGGGGGCCGACCACATCGGTCGGTAGTTGATTCCTGTGTGCGACTTCAGTCTTACTGTCTCCGATACCTCGGTCGTAGTAATCCGTGGTGACCCTGAGTCGCCCCCTAGGTCTTTCCTGATTTTTCTCAGGGAAGCGGGCCTCTACGGTGTGCGGTCATGGGTTACACGGACGCACCTGAAGGCTGGTGGCGCGAGTTCATCTCGGCGACGCCCGCGAAGACCGGCAAGCTCGCGGTGGTCCGCAAGGACGGCTCGCCGCACGTCTCCCCGATCTGGGTCGACCTCGACGGCGGCACGCTGGTCTTCACCACCAACACCGGCTCGATCAAGGGCAGGTCCATCGCCCGCGACGGCCGGGTCGCGATCTGCTTCGACGACGAGAACCCGCCGCACTCGTTCGTCACGGTCACCGGCCGCGCGGAGATCGACGACGACCGGGAGCAGGTCAAGTACTGGACGGGCCGGATCGGCGCCCGCTACATGGGCGCGGCCCGCGCGGACGAGTTCGCCGAGCGCAACGGCGTGCCGGAGGAGGTCGTCGTCCGGCTGCGCGACGTCGAGGTGGTCGCGAAGCTCGACGTGGCGGGCTGAGGGCGGACGCCCGTCAGCCGGGGAAGAAGCGGTCCAGCACGTCCGCGGCGCCGTCGTCGAAGATCGTTCCGGTGACGGCGTCCGCGGACTGCTGGACGACCGCGGGCGCCTGCCCCATCGCGACGCCGAGGGCGGCCCAGCGCAGCATCTCGACGTCGTTGCTGCCGTCGCCGATCGCCAGGGTGTCCTCCGCCGACACGCCGAGCCGGACGCGCAGGGCCTCCAGTTCGGCCCCCTTCGTCACGCCCGCCGGGCCCGCCGTCAGCCACGCCAGCGTGTGGTCGATGGTCCAGTGCGCGCCGGGCAGCTCGACGTCCACCAGCGCGAAGGCCATCTCCTCCGGGGAGTGGTCGAGCCAGCGGCAGACCAGCCGCGGCGTCGGCTCGGCCACGAACTCCTCCAGGTCGACGTCGCGCAGGTCGCCCCACAGGTCGCCGTCCGGGAACCGGCCGTACACGAGGTTGCCGACCCCGGTCAGCTCGGCGCCGTAGACCGCGCCGGGCAGCAGGCCGACCAGGCGGTCCATCACCGCTCCGGTGTCGAACGTGGAGTGCTTGACCACGGTCTTCGTCGTCGTGTCCCACCAGACCGCGCCGTTGGAGCACAGCACGGTCGTGCCCTCCAGCCCGAGGCTCTCGACGACCGCCCTGGTACCGGTGAGGGAGCGGCCGGTGGACAGCACCACGTGCGCGCCGTGCCCCACCGCCCTGGCGATGGCCGAGCGCACGGCGGGGGCTATTTCGTTCTCACCCATCCGGGCGATCGTGCCGTCGATGTCGAGTGCGATGAGCCGGGGACGCCAATCGGGTGTGGTCACTGCGTCAAGACTAGTCGGTGGCACGAATTAATGAATCATGGTTCACTAATGGGGTGGCGCGACCGAAGACGATCACCGACGAACGGCTCGTGTCCGCCGCGATGGTCCTGATCGGCCGCCGCGGTCCCGAGTTCACGATGGCGGAGGTGGCCGCGGAGGCCGGTGTCTCCGTCGGCACGGTCGCCCAGCGCTTCGGCTCCAAGAGCGGCCTGCTCCAGGAGGTCAGCAGGCTGTCGACCCGCGCCGCCGTGGCGCGGATGCGGGCCGTGGCGGCGGCCGAGGCCGATCCGGTCGACGGGCTGCGCGCCGCGCTGATCACCCTGTTCGGCGAGATCGCGGACGCCGACGTGGCGGCGAACCACCTCGCCCAGCTCGGGGTGGACCTCATCGACCCGCACCTGCGCGCGCTGCTGGTCGAGCACTTCCGGGCCGTGGAGGACGAGCTGCGCGAGCTCGTCCGGCTCGCCGACCTGCCCGGCGCACCCGACCCCGCGCTCGCGGCGCGGGTGCTGGCAGGGCTGATCAACGGGATCTCGATGGACTGGTCGGTCCGGCCGCGGGGCGCGCTCGCGGAGCGGACCGCCGAGGACGTGGACGCGGTGCTGAGGGCGTGGAGGAGGACGTGATGGGGAAACCGTTGCAGGGCAAGGTGGCCGCGGTGACCGGCGCGACGAGGGGCGCGGGTCGGGCGATCGCGGTGGAGCTGGGGGCGGCGGGCGCGACGGTGTTCGTCGGCGGCCGCACGACGCGGGAGAGCCGGTCGCCGATCGGGCGCGCCGAGACGATCGACGAGACGGCGGAACTCGTGACGGCCGCCGGTGGTCGGGGCATCGCGGTGCGGTGCGACTTCACGGTCCCGGCCGACGTGGACGCGTTCCGCGACCGCATCGAGTCCGAAGTGGATGGACAGCTCGACGTGCTGGTGGACGACGTGTGGGGCGGTGAACTGGCCGTCGAGTTCAAGCCGTTCTGGGAGACCGACCTCGACCGGCAGCTGGACATGTGGCGCAACAGCATGGAGTCGCACTTCATCGCGCTGCACAAGCTCCTGCCGCTGGTGGTCCGGCGGCCCGGCGGGCTGGTGGTCGAGGTGACCGACGGCGACGCCGACTCCCCGTACTCCGGGATGCTCGCGTACGACTCGGTGAAGGCGGGACTCCGGCGGCTCGCGCACGGGCTCGCGAAGGACCTCGAACCGCACGGCGGCACGGCGGTCGCGGTGACGCCGGGGTTCCTGCGCTCCGAGCAGATGCTGGAGACGTTCGGCGTCACCGAGGAGACCTGGCGGGACGCGATCGCCAAGGAGCCGCACTACGCGGTGTCGGAGACGCCGCACTACCTCGGTCGCGGGGTGGCCGCGCTGGCCGCCGACCCCGACCGGGCCCGGTTCGCGGGTCAGGCCCTCTCGTCGTGGTCGCTGATGAACACCTACGGCGTCACCGACCTGGACGGCAGCACGCCCGACTGGGGCCGGTGGAATCTCGACGTGGTGTCGACTGGGACCGCTCCCACCAGCGTGGATGCGTCGAAGTACCGATAGGCGACCTCCACAGGTTTCCGGTACTGGTCTGAACCAGCCACCTCGGTCGTCCGTAGGCCTGACTACGCGACGAAAGGAAGTGACGGCATGAGCCGACGGATGCCCGAGGTAGCGCGAAAGCGGCGCTGGACGATCGCTGCCGGTCTCCTCGTAGTGGTTGGCGCGGGTGCCGGATCGGCGTTCGCCATGGGTGGCGGTGCTGCCGGTCAAGCCGCCTGCCAGGGCCAGAACCTCACGTTCTCCGCCGAAGGCGGTGCTCCCGGTGTCACGAGCAACCAGTTCCCGGTGGGCACCCAGCTCAAGATCACGAACCTGGACAACGGCAAGTCCACCACCGTGCCGGTCACCGGTGTGTCGGGCAGTTGCGCCCTGCTGAACCAGGCCGCGATGGACCAGGTCCGCGAAGCGGGCAAGAACGTGATCCGCAACAACTCGGTCGAGGTCGTCAGCGGCGGTCCCGCCGCGGCCCAGCCCCCCGCCGGCCAGCCCGCGGCCGGGGGCGGCGCCTCCGCGTGCCCCGGCAACCTGACCTTCTTCTCCGACACCGCCGCGCCCGGCGTGACGAGCAACAAGTTCGCCGTCGGCACGCAGTTGAAGATCACGAACCTGGACAACGGCAAGTCCACCACGGTGCCCGTCATCGGCACGTCGGCCAGCTGCGCGCTGCTCAACACCGCGGCGATGGAGCAGGTCCGCGAAGCGGGCAAGAACGTGATCCGCAACAACAAGGTCGAGGTCGTCAGCGGCGCGGGCGCGGGCCAGCCCGCCGCGGAACAGCCCGCCGCGACCCAGCCCGCCGCGCAGCCCCCGGCCGCGCAGCCCGCGACCGGCCAGGTCGTCTGCGACGGCTCGACGGTGACCCTCTCCGGTGAGGGCGGCGCTCCCGGCGCCAGCAGCAACCAGTTCCCCGTGGGCACCCAGCTCAAGGTCACGAACCTGGACAACGGCAAGTCCACGACGGTCAGCGTCACCGGTGTCTCGGGCAGCTGCGCGCTGCTGAACAACGCGGCATTCGAGCAGGTCCGCGAGCCCGGCAAGTTCCTGATCCGCAACGCCCGCATCGAGAAGGTCGGCTAGGCCCGGCCGCCCGCCGGGCCGGTGACGTGACGCGTAACGCCACCGGCCCGCGGGAAGGGCTCAGACGTCACCCGGACGGACCAGGCCCGTCTCGTAGGCCAGCACGACGGCCTGCACCCGGTCCCTGATCTCCAGCTTCGCCAGGATCCGACCCACGTGGGTCTTCACGGTCGCCTCGGACAGGAACAGCTTCCGCGCGATCTCCGTGTTGGACAGCCCCTTGGCGATGAGCACCAGCACCTCGCGCTCCCGCTCGGTGAGCACGTCCAGCACGGCCGCGTCCCGCAGCTCGCCGCCGCCCTCGCCGAGGAACCGGCTCAGCAGCCGCTTCGTCACGCTCGGCGAGACCACGGCGTCGCCGCTGGCCACGGCCCGCAGCGCGGACACCAGGTCACCGGGCGGGGTGTCCTTCAGCAGGAACCCGCTGGCCCCGTTGCGCAGCGCGGACAGCGCGTACTCGTCCATGTCGAACGTGGTCATCACGAGGATCTTGGACGTGCCAGCCTCGGCGATCCGCTTGGTCGCCTCGACACCGTCCATCACGGGCATCCGGACGTCCATCAGCACGACGTCGGGCCGGAGCTGGTCGGCGAGCTGCACGGCGTCGAGGCCGTCGGCGGCCTCCCCGACGACGTCGATGTCTGGTTGGGCGCCGAGCACCATGCGGAAGCCCATGCGCATGAGCTCTTGGTCGTCGACGAGCAGCACTCGGATCACGCGATCACCCTAGGTCGCCGCGAGCGGCATGACGGCGCGAACCCGCCAGCCACCGCCCGGATTGGGGCCCGCTTCGAGGGTGCCGCCCAGGACACCGGCCCGTTCGCGCATGCCGATCAGCCCGTTGCCGCCGGACACGGCCACCAGGTCGTGGGGCGTGCCGAAGCCGTCGTCGGTCACCTCGATCACGACCTTCTCGTCGGTCCGCAGCACCTTGACCACGGCGTTCGCGCCGGTGCCCGCGTGCTTGAGAGTGTTGGTCAGGGCTTCCTGGACGATCCGGTAGACGCTGAGCCCGACGCCGGCGGGCAGCCGCTCCACGTCGCCGGTGACCTCCAGCCGCACGGGCAGCCCGGCGGCCCGGCAGTTCTCGGCCAGGTCGTCCAGCTCGCGCGCGTCCGGCTGGGGCGCCCACTGCGTGCCGGACTGGTCCTCGCTGCGCAGCACGCCCAGCAGCCGCCGCAGCTCGGTCAGCGCCTGCCTGCCGGTGTCGGAGATCGTCTTGACCGCGGCCTCCGCCAGCTCCGGCTTCGTCCGGATCGCGTACCCCGCGCCGTCGGCCTGCACGATCATCACGCTCACCGCGTGCGCCACCACGTCGTGCAGCTCGCGGGCGATCCGCGACCGCTCCTCGCCGACCGCGAGCCGCGCCTGCTGGTCGCGCTCGGTCTCCAGCAGCTTCAGGCGCTGCTCCAGCTCCGAGTGGTAGGCCCGCCGCGCTCCGACGAACGACCCGAGCGCCCAGCTGAAGCCGAAGAGCACCGCGACCAGGAAGGTCAGGATCACCGCCGCCGAGGGGTCGGAGAGCCGCCACACCGCCCAGACCAGCGTCCCGACGAACAGGGCCATCGAGTAGAGCAGCGCCTGCTGCTTCCCGACGTACGCCACGACCGTGTACAGCGCGACGGCCAGTGCGAAGTCGGCGGCCCGCACCGGCATGCCGTTCTCCAGCCCGCCGTGCGTCATCAGCTGGAGGAACCCGCCGAGCAGGATCACGTAGCTGCTGCCGAGCGGGTACCTGCGGCGGAACGCCACCGGCACGGTGAGCAGCAACCCGACCAGGAGGATCGCGCCGGGCGACACCTTGTCGGAGCCGACGAACGCGGTCAGGTCGGACAGGAACAGCAGCCCGGCGATCAGGGAGTCCCCGAACACCGGGTGCGCTCGCATCCACAGGCTCAACCGCTGCACGTCGCAAGATTAGGTACTGGGCGAACCTCCCGCGTCGCGCCACGGGCTGAACGTGCGTACGCCTCCAGGTTGACGCCCGTGCGATTCTTGTATCGAGTGCTTGGTACAAACGAGCTGACCGGCCGCGACCAGGAGGACGACGTGCGCGACACCGGGATCGAACTGGGGGCCTTGGCGTTCGTCGGGGTGATGCTCCTGATCGCGCTCTGGCCGACCGACAAGACCGCCGCCAAGGTGCTGCGGAAGTGGAACGTGGTCGACCCGACACCCGCGCAGGTCGCCGAGTCGAAGGTGTACCTGAAGCGGCGGAGGCTGCTGTACCCGTGGCTGTTCCTGGCCATCGGCTACGGCACGTCGAAGCTCCTCCCCTCCGACGACGGCTACTTCACCGTGCAGGTGCTGACCACGGTGCTCGCGGGCATGCTGCTGGCCGAGCTGATCGCCGCCGTGCGCCCGAGCAGGGGCGTCCGCCGGGTGGCCGTGCTGGTTCCCCGGCGGGTCCGCGACCTGGTGCCCGCGTGGGGGCTGGTCGCGTTCTTCCTCGGGGTGGACGTCGTGGTGGTGCTGCTGGTCCTGGCCCGCCCGGTCGCGGTGCCCGCACTCGTGTTCCTGGCGTTCTGCGTGCTCACGTCGACCGGTGCGATCCTGCTGGCCGTGAAGCGCCCGACCAGCGGTGACGAGGCCGTGGACGAGGCGTTCCGGCTGCGCAGCGCGCGGGTGGCCCTCGGTCTGGGGACGGCGGTGGCGGGCGTGCTCGCCGTGGCGGCCGACCCGAGCGGGTACGCGGTGCCTGCGCTGTGCCTGGTGCTGATCGGACTCGGGTGGAACCTGGTCAGCCCGCCGCGGGCCGAAGCGGCCGCCGGGAGATGAGCGCACCGCCGAGGATCGTGGTCGACGTCGACAGCGGCGTGCCGCCGTGGCGCCAGGTCCGCGACCAGATCACCCGGCTGATCGTGCACGGCTGGCTGCCGACCGGGGCGCGGCTGCCGACCATCCGGCAGCTCGCGGGCGACCTCGGGATCGCACCGGGCACGGTGGCGCGGGCCTACCGCGAACTGGAGGCGGGCGGGGTGCTGAGCACCGGCCGCAGGCAGGGCACGGTCGTGGCGTCCGTGCCCGCCGCCGCCCCGAACGCGCTCCAGGCCGCCGCGGCGGAGTTCGCCGGGACGGCCAGGGCGCTGGGCGTAGACGTGGAGGCGGCGGTCGCGGCCGTGCGGGCCGCCTACCCTGGCGAAGCGGCCTACCTGGACGAGTAGGGCTTCTCGGTGCTCCTGGTCCCGGTCGCGCGCTGCTCCACGACCGGCGCGGACTCGACGCGGCTCTGCGGGATGCCCCGGTGCTTCTCCTCGAACTGCCGGTGCTCCTCGGCCATCTCGTCGACCAGCGCCTGCTGGAGCTGCTTGTCGCGGATGCGGCCCAGGATCGCCATCGTCGCGCCGTGCGCCAGCGCGAGGAGCAGCAGCACGATGCCCAGGCGGAACACGACGTCCTGGACGGGGTCGCCGGTGCTCACGTCGATCGTGGAGATCAGCATGAGCAGCCCGAGCACGACCAGGTGGAAGAGCACGGCCACGAGCCGGTTCATCGACCGCGCCGACTCCTCGTTCCCGTAGGCCTTGCTCAGGTAGCCCCGGCCGCTGCGGTAGATCAACTGCCCGTCGACGACGACGAGCACGACCCCGAGAAGCAGGAAGACGGCGTAGCTCTGGTCCATCGGACTGGCTCCCTCCGCGAACGTCATCGATCTTCGTGTACCCACCCGACGAGGGCCGAAACCGAACGACCACCACGATCCACCCGGTCGTGGCACGATCTGGCCGTGACCACGGCTACGGGGCGACAGTTGGCCGGACCGCTCTCGGCGGCGGTCGCGAACCTGTGCGTCGCGCTCCAGCCGCAGGTGTCGCCGGAGACCGCCGCGGGCTTCCGCGAGGTGCTGCGCAGGCTGTCGGCCCCGTTGCAGGTCGCCATCGCCGGCCGCATCAAGTCCGGCAAGTCGACGCTGGTCAACGCGCTGATCGGCCGCCGCGTCGCCCCGACGGCGGTCGGCGAGTGCACCCGGCTGGTGACCCGGTTCCAGTACGGCACGGTCGACCGGATCGAGGTGATCTTCACCGACGGCCGCAAGCAGGTGCTGCCGTTCGACGCGGAGGGGATGATCCCCGCGTCGCTCGGCGTCGACGTGGCCGAGGTGTCGCACGTCGAGGCGTACCTGACCAACGCCGTGCTGCGGGACCTGACGGTGATCGACACCCCCGGCCTCGGCTCGCTGGACGCCGCGTCGGTCGCGAGGACCGAGGAGCTGCTGGGCGCGGCCGGTGACCTGGACCCGGTCTCGCGCAACGCGGTCGCGGGCGCCGAGGCCGTGCTCTACGTGGTGACCCAGGGCGTGCGGGCCGACGACCACCAGGCCCTCGCCGCGTTCACCGCGGCCACCGCGAGCCGCGAGGCCGGGCCGGTGAACGCCATCGCCGTGCTGAACAAGGCCGACACGATCGCGCCCGAGTCGGTCGACGGCTCCGACGGCGACGTCTGGAAGGCCGCGCTGCTGCTCGCGGAGAAGCAGGCGCGCATCCTCAAGCCGAGGGTCGCCGACGTGCTGCCGGTGATCGGCCTGGTCGCCGAGTCCGCCGAGACGGGCGGGTTCACCGCCGCGGACGCCGAGGCGCTGCGCCGGATCGCCGCGCTCGACGCCGACACCCTCGACATGATGCTGATGTCGGCCGACCTGTTCACCGGCTGGGAGTGCGACGTGCCCGCCGGGGTGCGGGTGCGGCTCGTGGAGAAGCTCGACCTGTACGGCGTGCGGTGCGCGCTGGCGGCGCTCGCCGCCGAACCGGCGGTCACCGCGGGGGCGCTGCGGCGCAAGCTGCTCGACTCCTCCGGGCTCGACGGGGTCCGCGCCAAGCTGAACGCGGTGTTCCGCGCCCGCGCCGACGGCATCAAGGCCGCCGCCGCGCTCGCGTCCGTGACGGCGCTCGCCCAGGCCTCCGGCGACGCGGGCGAGCGGCAGCGCGTGCACAACGCCATCGAGGTGCTGCTCGCCAAGCCCGAGGCGCACCAGTTGCGCCTGCTGGAGGCGTTGACGCTGGTGACGTCCGGTGCGGTCGCGATGCCCGCCGAGCTGGTGGAGGAGGTGCTGCGGGTCGGTGGCAGCCCGCACATCCCCGACCAGCTCGGCCTGCGCGGCAGACCGCTGCCGGAACTGCTCGCGTACGCGCTGGCCCGCGCGGGCTGGTGGCGGTCGTTCGCGTCGTTCGGCGCGACCCCGGCGCAGAGCAGGGTGGCGCACGTGGTGCACCGCGCGTACTTCTTGATCTGGCAGCAGCTTCGCGGCGGGGGGCAGCGATGAGCGGGGACGGAACCGACGCGGTGGCGACCGCGTCGCAAACGGGTGTGGCGGCACCCATGATGGAGACGATCGGCGACGAACTGCTCGACCAGGCGCTGGCCGAGCGGCGGGCGCTGGTCCAGCTCTGCCTGTACGCGCTCGACCGGGCCCGCAGCGCCGGGGTCGTCGAGCGGATCGAGGAGGGTCTCGCGGACATCGGGGTCCGCGCCGTGCGGCCCGACGGCGACCGGTTCGACCCGTCGCGGCACGAGGCGGGCGGCACCGTGCCCACCGACGACCCGACCCTGGACGGCGTGGTCGCGGAGACCGAGGTCGTGGGCTTCACCGACCGCGAACGGCCGCTGCGCCCGCCCGTCGTGACCGTGTACACGGCGAGGGCCTGACCCGGTGACCCTGCCGCAGACCGTCAAGCAGGTCAGGGAGAAGCTGACCGCGCTGGTCCGCGAGGTCGACCCGAAGGCGGCCGACTGGGTCGACGAGGTCCGCGGCTCCCGCGACCGCACGCCGAGCGTTGTCGTCGTCGGCGAGACGAACCGCGGCAAGAGTTCGCTGGTCAACGCCCTGCTGGCCACGCCGGGCCTGTCACCGGTGGACGCCGAGGTCGCGACCAGCACCTACCTGGTGTTCCGGCACGGCGAGCGGTGGGCGGCCCGCGCCTGCTACCCCGGCGTGCTGGAGCCCGTCCCGTTCGACCGCTCCGAGCTGGTCAACTGGGTGTCCGCGGCCCACGAGCTGCCCGACGGCCAGCTCCCGCCGCGCCACGTCGAGGTCGACGTGCCCGTGCCGCTGCTGGAGCGGATGTCCGTCGTGGACACCCCCGGTGTCGGCGGGCTCGACTCGGCGCACGGCGAGCTCGCGCTGGAGGCCGCGGCCTCCGCCACCGCGCTGCTGTTCGTGGTGGACTCGTCAGCCCCGTTCACCAAGGGGGAGCTGGACTTCCTGCACGAGGTCGGTGACCGCGTCGAGACCGTCGTGTTCGCCCTCACCAAGACGGACCAGTTCCGCGGCTGGCGGGAGCTGCTGGCCGCGAACAAGGCGCTGCTGTCCCGGCACGCGCCGAGGTTCGCCGACGCCGTGTTCCACCCCGTGTCGTCGCGGATGTTCGAGATGGCCGCGAAGGCGCCGAACCCGGACGCCGCGGCCATGCTGCGCGAGCGCTCCGGCATCGCGGCCCTCCAGTCGGCGTTGCAGGAACTGGTCGTCGGCCGCGCGTCGATGCTCGCCGAGGCGAACACCCTGCGCGCGCTGGCCACCGTGCTGGCCGAGATCGACGTCCGCCTCGCGGGCGAGCAGCGCGCGCTGAGCGTCGGCGAGGAGGAGGCCGAGTCGCTGCGGGCGCGGCGCGAGGAGCTGAACGCGCAGCGCCGCTCGTCCACCAGGGGCTGGCAGCTCACGCTGCGCGGCGAGGTCCAGCGGGCCCGCGTCGAGTGCTCCCACGAGGTGAACCGCCAGGTGCGGGACGTGCAGACCTGGTTCCGCCAGGCCATCGACGCGGCCGACCGCGAGGCGCTGGTGTCGTTGCCGCAGCAGGTGGACGCCGCCCTCCAGGTCGTGTCCGGCAGGCTCAGCGGACTGCTCGCCACCCGGCTGGCGCAGGTGACCGACGCGTCGCTGGCCGAGCTGTTCTCACCGGACGAGCTGGCCGTGATCCGCTCCCAGTTCGCCAGGGGCGGGGCGCAGCCGGTCGTGCTGCGGCCCCCGGACAAGCGCCCGCCGACCGCCGAGGACAAGCTGCTGGTGTTCATGGGCGTGTCCGGCGGACTCGGCGCGGGGAGGTTGGCCGTGCTGCCGCTGGCGGGGTTCGGCGTGGCCGCGCTGAACCCGATCGTGCTGCCGGTGACCCTCGTGCTCGGTCTGGGCGCGGGCTGGTGGATGGCCAGGACCCGCAAGCACTCGGCCGACAAGCAGCACCTCAAGCAGTGGCTGTCCGACGCCATCGCCGACGCCCGCTCGACCGTCGACCAGCTCGTCGCGGAGCAGCTCATCGCCGCGGAGCAGCACCTGTCCCTGGCGCTGGACGAGGCGCTGGGCAGGCGGGTCGAGGCCATCGAGGCCGAACTCCGCGACGTCGACAAGGCGCTCCGCATGGAGGCGGGCGAGCGCGGGCGCGAACTCCAGACCACCACGCGCCGCCAGGCCGAGGTGCGCGCGGGCCGCGCCCAGGTCGACCAGCTCCTCGGGCGCATCCGCGCGGTCCGGGACCGCGCCTGAGCGGTTCCGTCCGTTCGGACGAGCACGAAACGGGTGTGCAGTCTCACCTTCGGAACCGAATCGGCCTAACGTGGGTCGTACCGGTACGAAACGCTCAGGAGGGGTGCCCGGTGTACATCGACGAGAACGGCGGAGCCGACGGCGAGCTCAAGGTCACCGTCGAGGGCGAGGAGTACACCGCCGAGACGACCTACGACCTGGACCGCGACGGTGTCGAGGACAGCGCCGTGGTGGAGACCGACGACGGTGGGCACCTGACCTTCACCGACACGGACCGCGACGGCGACGCGGACCTGATGAGCACGTTCGACCGGGACGGCAACCTGGTCGCGCAGGCCAGGTTCGACGGGCACTCGGGCGAGTGGATCTCGGTCGACCCCGCGGACGCGCGCGAGCAGACGAACACCAACGCCGGTCAGGCGATCATCGTCGACACGGACAGCGGCGACCAGAACGTGGGGGTCCCGACCGAGGACACCGACGGTGACGGCCGTGCCGACACCGCCGTGGTGAAGGACGAGCAGGGCGACACGTGGCTGTTCACCGACGTCGACGGTGACGGCAGGGCCGACCTGGCCACGGAGATCACGACGGAGGGCGAGGTCGTGATGACCAAGCACACCGCCGAGGACACGTGGACCGAGGTCGAGCGCGGCCACATCGATTCCGACGGCAAGTACGTGCCGGACAGCAAGAGCGGTGTGCTGTCGGAGGAAGACGTGTGGGCGGACGACCGCGAGGAGCCGTTCGGATCGGTTTCCGGTGTCGTGCGAATCGATTCCACCACCGGGCAATGGATCAGTCCGAACTAGACCCGAAACGGACTTGTGCCGGAAACAGCACACAGTTCGCACTGAATCGCACTCGAACACTCACTGGTCCGGACCACTGAGAGCGCTCCCACATTCACGCTGGAAAAAGTGCCCCGTGTGCTGTTCGACGCACTCGGGGCACTTGCTTTTCCCCGGATAAAGCCCAGGTCACAATTTCGTGCGCGCTGAACGGGTGCTGAATCGATTCCAGAATCGGTCTTGTGAGGCACCCGACAGGTCAGCCGTCGGTAACCGGGGATTAACCCCGCTAGCCTCGGTCTATCCCCTTCACAGAACGTCCGGGTTCCCCCGGACGTTGTGGAGCTATTTCCGAGGACGTTGTCGTCCCACGCCGGGCGACGACGTCCGATGTGGGCTGTGGCGCAGTCAGGAGACGAGACGAGATGACGGCAGTGACCATTCCCGGTCTCGACAAGGCACCTACCAACCATGCGGGCCTGTTGTCCTGGGTCCGCGAAGTGGCCGAGCTGACCTGTCCCGACGAAGTGGTGTGGGCGGACGGCACCGAAGCGGAATGGACACGGCTCACCGGGAAGCTCGTCGACGCCGGAACGTTCGTGCCCCTGAAGAAGAAGCAGAACTCGTTCTGGGCCGCGTCCGACCCGACCGACGTCGCGCGGGTCGAGGAGCGCACGTTCATCTGCTCGGTGGACGAGGCCGACGCCGGACCCACGAACAACTGGATGGACCCCTCGGAGATGAAGGCCATCATGACGGACCTCTACCGGGGTTCCATGCGCGGCCGCACGATGTACGTGATCCCGTTCTGCATGGGGCCGCTCGACGCGGACGAGCCCATGCTGGGCGTCGAGATCACCGACTCCGAGTACGTGGTCGTGTCCATGCACATCATGACCCGCATGGGGGACAGGGCGCTCGCGAAGTTCGGCGAGGACGCCGAGTACGTGAAGGCGCTGCACTCGATCGGCGCGCCGCTGGAGGACGGCCAGGCGGACGTGCCGTGGCCGTGCAACGACACGAAGTACATCACCCAGTTCCCCGAGGAGCGGACGATCTGGTCGTTCGGCTCGGGCTACGGCGGCAACGCCCTGCTGGGCAAGAAGTGCTACTCGCTGCGCATCGCCTCGGTGATGGCGCGCGACGAGGGCTGGCTGGCCGAGCACATGCTGATCCTCAAGCTCACCTCGCCGGAGGAGAAGGTCTACTACATCGCCGCGGCGTTCCCGTCGGCGTGCGGCAAGACGAACCTGGCGATGCTGGAGCCGAGCATCCCCGGCTGGAAGGTCGAGACGCTGGGCGACGACATCGCCTGGATGCGCTTCGGTGACGACGGGCAGCTCTACGCCGTGAACCCGGAGAACGGCTTCTTCGGTGTCGCGCCCGGCACGGACTACCACACGAACCCGAACGCGATGCGGACGATCGCGAAGGGCAACTCGCTGTTCACCAACGTCGCGCTGACCGACGACGGCGACGTGTGGTGGGAGGGCATGGGCGAGCCCCCGGCCCACCTGACCTCGTGGAAGAAGGAGGACTGGACGCCGGGCAACGGCGAGCTGTCCTCGCACCCGAACTCCCGCTACTGCACGCCGATCGAGCAGTGCGACATCAAGGCGCCGGAGTGGGACGACCCGAAGGGCGTGCCGATCTCGGCGATCTTCTTCGGAGGCCGCCGCGCCACCACGATCCCGCTGGTCACGGAGTCCCGCGACTGGCAGCACGGCGTGTTCATGGGCGCCACGCTGTCGAGCGAGACGACGGCCGCCGCCACCGGCAAGGTCGGCGTCGTGCGCCGCGACCCGATGGCGATGCTGCCGTTCATCGGCTACAACGCGGGCGACTACTTCAAGCACTGGATCGAGGTCGGCAAGAACGCCGACGCCGAGAAGCTGCCGAAGATCTTCTACGTCAACTGGTTCCGCCGCGGCGAGGACAAGCGCTTCCTGTGGCCCGGTTTCGGCGAGAACGTCCGCGTCCTGAAGTGGGCGATCGAGCGCATCGAGGGCAAGGCCGCCGCCGTGGAGACGCCGATCGGCCACGTGCCGACGGCCGACGCGCTGGACCTGTCCGGGCTGGACGCGCCGACCGAGGACGTCGAGACCTCGCTGAACGTCGACGTGGAGGAGTGGAGGGCCGAGATCCCGCTCATCGAGGAGTGGTTCGCCAAGATCGGCGACAAGCTGCCCACCTCGCTGCGCGACGAGTTCGAGGCGTTGAAGCAGCGCCTCGGCTGATCGTCCGAGGTGCGTCCAGGAAGACCCGGTGGCCAGTGCCGTCCACCGGGTCTTCCGTCGTTGTGCACAACTATCCACATGCCGTGAACTGCGCGGACGCACAGTTGTCCACAGCCTGTGGAACACACTGTGCACAGGGTGTGGAGAAGGTCAGACGACGCCGACCAGCGCCACGGCCTGGTTGGCGATGTCCCGCCGCTGCGCCTCGAACGCGGCGTCGGTCAGCGCCGCCGGGTCGACCGGCTGCGTGAGCACGGGCGTGTGCAGGTGGCCGCCGAGCACGGTCGTCGCGCCGAGGCCGGTCCGCACGCGGTTGGCGCGGTACATGCTCTCGTTGGACAGGTAGTCCCCGCCGCCGCCGGACGCCGCCGCCGCACCGGGCGTGGGCTCGTCGCTGCGGCACGACATCGGGCCGGTGCCGGGGACGCTGCCGACCGGCCACTCGCAGAAGGACCGGTTGAGCTGCACGGTGAACGGACCGGTGCCCGCGTCGATCATCTTCTGGAACGGCAGCGTGGTCTCGATGAACTCGGTCGACGGCTGCGGCCAGCCCGCCGCGTCCGGCACGGGGCCGCGCGACGAGGCGTCGTTGTTGTCCGGGAACCCGCCGCGCCACCGCGACGCCCAGCGCTCGACGTCGAACCGGCCGGGCCTGCCCTGGCTGATCGTCACGAACGCGTCCGGCTTGACCTGCGCCTCCAGCGCCGTGCCGTAGACGGCTTCCACGACGCCCTCGTCGAACGCGCCCCACAGCACCGGCAGCACGGCGGCCTGCACGACGACCTTGCCCTGCGGGGTGTCGAACACCTTGCCGTCCAGTTGCAGCGCCGCCGCGCCCGCGGGGTTGCCGCGCCGCACGGACGTGCCCTGGAGCTGGAACGGGTCGAAGCCGGTCACGACGATCCGGCGGACGTCCGCCTGCACCGGGAACCGCACGTCGGACACGCCGCGGGAGGTGCGGTCGACCGAGTCGACCAGCGCGGCGCGGTCGGCCGCGCTGACCCCGAGCCTGGGCGTCCACTGCCGCAGAGCCCTGGTCAGGTGGAGCCGCGCCCAGTACAGGGGGCGGTCGTCGTAGGCGTCCCAGGTGGTCTGGGTGCTCTGGGCCCGCTGCACCGCGGCCTGCCACAGGGCGGTGCCGGTCGAGCTGACGAGCTGCCGGGCGGCGCGCGCCGACGGTGCGGCGCACAGCTTGTCGGTGAACCGCTCGACGGTCTCGGTGAAGCCCGCGAGCCGGACCAGTTCGGGGCCGACGGCGGGGCCGCCCGCGACGAGGACGTCGTCGAGCCGCTGCTCCTCGACGGTCAGCGGGGCGGCGGGGTCGAAGCACGCGCGGGCGGTGGTGTCCTGCTGCGCGGACGCGACACCAGGAGCCATGAGCAGGGACAGGGCGACGGCGGCGGGCAGGAGCGCGCGCAGTCGGTGGGTGCTTTCACGGGTCACGCTGCGATCGTTTCCGATCACCGAGGGTGCCGGAACCCCGTGTTCCGGGCTCAGGCCGTCAACCTGCGGTTTTCCAGGCTGAAAGCTTTTAACTTCACACCTGCCGCCGCGAGGGCGTCGCGCAGGGAGACCGCGGTGGCGACGGCGTCCTGGTTGTCGCCGTGCACGCGGATCGAGTCGACCCTGGCCCGGATCCGCCGCCCGTCGATCGTGGTCACGGTGCCCTCGGTGGCGAGCTGGACGCCGCGCCGGGCGATCTCCGCCGGGTCGTGCAGGACCGCGCCGGGCCGTTCGCGCGGCACGAGCGCGCCCGCGGCCGTGTACGCCCGGTCGGCGAACGCCTCGAACCGCACCCGCAGACCCGCGACCTCGGCGCGCTTGAGCCACACGGCGCCCGGCAGGCCGAGCACGGTCAGCGCCGGGTCGTAGGCGCGCACCGCGTCGACCACGGCGTCGGCCTGCGCCTCGTGCCTGACCAGCGTGTTGTACAGCGCGCCGTGGGGCTTCACGTACCCGATCCGCGTGCCCGCCGCCTTCGCGCACGCGTCGAGCCCGCCGAGCTGGTAGAGCACCTCGGCCGTGAGCGTGGCCGGGGCGACGTCGACGAACCGGCGGCCGAACCCCGCGAGGTCGCGGTAGCCGACGTGGGCGCCGACGGTGACCCCGCGCTCGGCGGCCAGCCTGCACGTGCGCAGCATGGTGTCCGGGTCGCCCGCGTGGAAGCCGCACGCCACGGTGGCGCTGGTGACGATGGTGAGGAGGGCTTCGTCGTCGCCGAGTCGCCAGTGGCCGAAGCCCTCCCCGAGGTCCGCGTTGAGGTCCATGGTGTTGTCCTCCCTGGATACCAAGGTAAGGATTGTTCAACAATCCTTCAATACTCCAAACCGGGTAAGATGGGCGGATGACCACGGCGCCGTCCCACGACTGGCTGGGCACCCTCGCAGACGACCGCCTCAGCCAGGACCGGGCCCGCGCCGAGCGCGTCGCGGACAAGCTCCGCGACCGGATGCTCGACGGCGAGCTGACCCCAGGGCTCCAGCTCAACGAGAAGGCCATCTCCGAGGCGCTCGGCATCTCCCGCAACACGCTACGCGAGGCGTTCCGCCTGCTCACCCACGAACGCCTGCTCGTCCACGAGCACAGCCGGGGCGTCTTCGTGTGCGAACCGGGCGTCGAGGAGGTCGCCGACATCTACGCCGCCCGCCGGGTGATCGAGTGCGGCGCGATCCGCCGCTGGGCCGACGCGACCGAGGAGGCCCGCCAGGGCGTGCGCGACGCCGTGGCGTTCGGCGTGCGCGGCGCGGAGACGGACAACTGGCTCGACGTCGGCACGGCGAACATCCGCTTCCACCGGGCGATCACGGCCCTCGCGGGCAGCCTGCGGCTGGACGAGGAGGTCCAGCGGCTGCTCGCCGAGCTGCGGCTGGCGTTCTACGTGATGGGCAACCCGCGCGAGTTCTACCAGGACTACCTGCCGATGAACCAGGCCATCCTGGCCCTGCTCGACGCCGACTCCGTCGCCGAGGCCGAGCAGGAGCTGCTCCGGTACTTCGACACGGCCGAGTCCCACCTGGTGACCAGGCTGTCCGGCCCCTAGTTGGTCACGATTCGGTCCCTCTCTCCGCGATCGGTCCACTCGACACGGTGACGCTCGAGACCCCTCCGGCCTAACATCTCGAAACACCTGAGTAACCAGGGCCGTACGGAGGGGCAACATGCCTTCTGCTCCACAGACCAGCGGTTTGCGCTGGAGCAACTGGAACCTGCTGCTGCTGGTTCCGCTGTTGATGTTGATCACGCCGTTCTTCAACACCGCGAAACCCGCGGTGCTCGGCTTGCCGTTCTTCTACTGGTACCAGTTCGCGTTCGTCCCGGTAGGGGTCTTGTGCGTGGGACTGGTCTTCGTCAAGACCAAGGACGAGCCGGTGGAGCACGGAGCCGACCACCTCGCGGTCGACGACCTCGACGCCGGCGACCCGAAGAAGGGGAAGCACTGATGCAGTGGACCGAGTTCATCGTGTTCACGGTCCTGTTCCTGCTGGTCACCGTGCTGGGGTTCTTCGCGGCGAAGTGGAAGCAGGGCGACACCCTCGAACACCTCGACGAGTGGGGGCTCGGCGGCCGCAAGTTCGGCTCGTGGATCACCTGGTTCCTGGTGGGCGGTGACCTCTACACGGCGTACACGTTCGTCGCGGTCCCGGCGCTGATGTTCGGCGCCGGCGCGATGGGCTTCTTCGCGCTGCCGTACACGGTCATCCTGTACCCGATCGTCTTCCTGCCGCTGGTCCGCATGTGGTCGGTGTCGCGGGTGCACGGGTACGTCACGCCCGCCGACTTCGTGCGAGGCCGCTACGGCTCGCACTGGCTGGCGCTGATCATCGCGGTCACCGGCATCGTCGCGACCATGCCGTACATCGCGCTCCAGCTCGTCGGCCTGGAGGCCGTGCTGCGCACGATGGGCCTCAACGGCAGCGGCATCCTCGGCCACCTGCCGCTGTTCGTCGCGTTCGTCGTGCTGGCGCTCTACACCTACCAGTCCGGCCTGCGCGCGCCCGCGCTGATCGCGTTCGTCAAGGACACGCTGATCTACCTGGTGATCATCGTCGCGGTGATCTACCTGCCGAGCAAGTTCGGCGGCTGGGGCGAGATCTTCGGCGACGCGCAGGCGAAGTTCGACGCGACCCCGACGCCCGCCGACGGCACGCTGCTCAACGCCAACAACCAGCTCCAGTACGCGACCCTGGCCCTGGGCTCGGCCCTGGCGCTGTTCCTGTACCCGCACTCGCTCACCGGCATCCTCGCGTCGCGCGGTCGCAAGGTGATCAAGCGGAACATGGTGGCGCTGCCCGCGTACTCGCTGCTGCTGGGCCTGCTGGCGCTGCTCGGCTACGTCGCCATCAGCGCGGGCGTCAAGCCGATCACCAACCAGGCCACCGGCCGCCCGGACACGAACACCATCGTGCCGGTGCTGTTCGGCCAGGAGTTCCCGTCCTGGTTCGCGGGCATCGCCTTCGCCGCCATCGGCATCGGCGCGCTGGTCCCGGCGGCGATCATGTCGATCGCGGCGGCGAACCTGTGGACCCGCAACATCTACAAGGAGTACGTCAAGAAGGACGCCACCCCGGCGCAGGAGGCCAAGCAGGCCAAGCTGGCCTCGCTGGTGGTGAAGTTCGGCGCGGTCGCGTTCATCCTGTTCATCGACCCGCAGTTCTCCATCGACCTCCAGCTCATCGGCGGCGTCATGATCCTCCAGACGCTGCCCGCCGTCGCCATCGCGCTCTACACCCGCTGGTTCCACGTGTGGGGCATGATCGCGGGCTGGGTCGTCGGCATGGGCTGGGGCATGTACCTGCTCTACACGATCCCGAACGCGGCGGCGGGCAAGAACCACTTCGGCGGTTCCGCGCTGGCGCTGGACAAGCTGTCGCTGCTCGGCTGGCACCCCTTCGGCGGGTCGACCGTGCAGATCTACGTCGGCTTCGTCTCCCTGGTCGCGAACATCCTGGTCGCGGTCGTCGTCACGCTGATCGCCCGCAGGATGCGGGTGTTCAACGGCACCGACCAGACCACCCCCGCCGACTACCACGTCGACGAGGACAGCCCGCGGGTCAAGGTCATCGCCGGGCACTAGCCGCACGGCGTCGAGGGCCATCGGGGTTCGCCCCGGTGGCCCTCACGCGTGCCTGGCCCGGAACTGCGCGGCCTTGACCCGGTTGCCGCACCTCTTCATGTCGCACCACCGCCGCGCGCCCCGCCGCGAGCTGTCCACGTACAGCCGCGTGCACGTCTCGGCGCCGCACTCCCGCAGCTCGGAGGCCAGCGGCCGGGCCAGCAGGTCCACGGCCGACCTGGCGATCGTCGCGAGCACCGCGTCCAGGTCGCCGGTCCGCCGCACGCCGCCGTCCGCGTCGAGCGCCGCGGTCACCGGCGGCCGGGCGGCCCACGCGTTGAGCGGTCCCACGTCCCCGTAGTCCTCGCCGTCACGGGCGGCGCACGCCAGCCGGTACAGCTCCTCCCGCAGGTCCACCGCCTCGGCGAACCCGCGGTCGTCCACGGCGGGCGCTTCGTCGAGCAGTCCGGCCGCGGTCGTCCACGCTGCCAGGTCCGCCGGTCCGGCGAGCAGTTGGATCCGCTCGGTGCGGCGGGAGCCGACCGTGCCGACGAAGTCGAGGGCGAGGTTGCCGCTGACGAACGTGACGTCCATGGGTGGAGCATAACCGGTTCAATAGGTTACGGTCATGAGTAACCGCTCTAACTGGTTACTCGGGAGGCGTCGTGGGACGGATAGCTCCACCGGTGTTCGTCGTGCTCTGGAGCAGCGCGTTCGTCGCCGCGGTGATCGGCACCGACGTCGCCCCGCCCATGCTGCTGACGTTCAGCCGGTTCGCCCTCGCGGGCGTGCTCCTCGCCGTGATCGCGTGGGTGTCGGGGTCGAGGTGGCCGAGGGGCAGGCAGCTCGCGCACGTCGTGGTCGTCGGTCTGCTCATGCAGGGCGTGCAGTTCGGCGGCTTCTACTCGGCCATCGGCCTCGGCCTGCCGGGCGGTGTCGTGGCGCTGGTGCAGGGCCTCAACCCGGTCGTCATCGCCCTGCTCGCGGCGGGCGTCCTGCACGAGCGGATGACCCGCTACCAGTGGCTCGGCTTCGCCGTCGGCGGTGGCGGCGTGCTGCTCGCCGTGTCCGACCGGCTCGACTCCTCGCTCGGCGCGATCCTGCTGTGCGTCGTCGGCCTGCTCGGCCTGAGCCTCGGCACCGTCTACCAGAAGGCCTTCACGCCCGACGTCGACGTGCGCAGCAGCACGGCCGTCCACTTCCTGGTCGCCACCCCGTTCATGGGCGTGGCCACGCTCCTCCTGGAGACGCCGCACGTGTCCGACTGGGGCGTCTTCGGCGGCGTGCTCGCGTGGATCGTGCTGGTCAACTCCGTCGGCACGTTCCTGCTGCTCAACCTCATGCTGCGCCGCGAAACCGCGGGCAGGGTCGGAGCCCTGTTCTTCCTCACGCCCGCCGTCACCGCGCTGCTGGCCTGGCTCGTGCTCGGCCAGACCCTCAGCGCGGTCGCCCTCGTCGGGCTGGCGCTCGGTGGCGTGGGCGTGCTGATCGCGACCGTCGTCAGGCCTCCCGCGTCCACGGCGGGCGCGGGACGGGCTCGTCCGGCCACGCCGGTTCCCGCACCGCTTCGATGAGCGCCGGGGTGGGCCTCGCGGACGACCCTCAGCGGTCGACCACCAGCGCCGCCGCCCCGACGAGGCCCGCCTCGCCGCCGAGCCGTGCGGGCTCGACCCGCAGACCGTCGAGGTACGACAGGCCCGCGTGCTGGCGGAGCGCGCGGCGGATCGGGTCGAACAGCAGGTCACCGGCCTGCGCCACCCCGCCGCCGACCACGGCCAGGTCGAGGTCGCACAGGGCGGCGGTCGCCGCGATGGCCAGCCCGACGGCGTACCCGGCGCGGTCGAACGCCGCGAGCGGCACCTCCTCGCCGTGCTGCGCCGCCGCCGCGAGGTGGGCGGCGTCGGCGTGCTTCGGCGCCTGCCAGCCCTGCCGCCGCGCCCACGCCACCAGGTGCGGTCCGCCCGCGACGACCTCCGCGCAGCCGCGCCCGCCGCACGTGCAGGCGACGCCGTTCGGCTCGACCACGACGTGCCCGATGTGGCCCGCGTTGCCGGTCCGCCCGCCGAAGGGCCGTCCGCCGAACACGAGCCCGCCGCCGACCCCGGTCGACACGACCAGCCCGACCATGAACCGGCTGCCCTGCCCGGCGCCGCGCCAGTGCTCGCCCAGCGCCATGCACACGCCGTCGCCCGCCAGTTCGACCCGCACGCCGGGCAGCAGGTCGGCCACCCGGTCGCGCAGCGGGAAGCGCTGCCACAGCGGGATGTTGATCGGGCTCGTGGTGCCGGCCTCGGCGTCGACGGGGCCCGCGCAGGCGATGCCGACGCCGGACACGAGGTCACCCCGGAGCACCTGGTCCACGGCCGACGCGACGGCGGCCCAGGTCGCTTCCGCGTCGTCCACGGGCGTCGGCACGCGCGCGGACCGCAGCACCGCGCCGTCGCGGTCGACGAGCCCGGCGGCGATCTTGGTGCCGCCCACGTCCAGCGCCAGCACGACATCCGTCACGGTCGGAACTCCTCACGAAGGCGGGGTGTGCGGCCACCTTAAGCTCCGACGTGCTTGTCCCCGCCGAACAGGTCGCCCTCGACGGTGACCGTGGAACCGGTGATCCGCACGCCGCCGCTCCCGGCCCGGCGGTCGGCGACCGGCTCGACGGTGGGGACGCCCCGGAGGGCGCCACCGGCCGCGGCGGGCAGCCAGACGGCCTGCGCCGCCTCGAAGGGGTCGGCCAGTTCCGTCAGCAGCCGGAGCGACCGGGGCACCCCCTGGCTCCGCCACACCGGGTGGCCACCCCAGCGGGGCGGGTCGAACGAGCCGAGGCCGTCCACGAGCAGCCGGTGCTCCTCGGGGTCGGCGGGGCGTTCGAAGACACCGCCGAGCGCGTGCGCCAACGACCCGAGCACCGAGTCGTCCAGCCACGTCGGTGCGGTGACGGTGACGCGCAGCGTGAACACCCAGCCCCGGTAGCGGGCCGCCGCGTCGTGGAACAGCGGCGCCGCCGTCACCGCGAACGGGTCGGCGTCCAGGTGGACCGGAGCCGAGTAGAGGCCACCGGAGCGGAACTCAGTCGGCCTGGCGAGACGGTCGTACTGCGCGGCGACCGTGCCGAGCATGGTCGAGAACTCCGGCGGCACCCACGTGGGCCGCAGCGTCGTGGAGACGGTCAGCGGGGGGAGCCGGTCGAGCAGGTTCGGCCAGGCCTCGGGCGCGGACCGGAACGGCGGCACGGCGAGGTAGAAGCGGACGCCCGCGTACGGCCTGCTCGGATCGACGACCCAGCACTGCCGCCGCAGCTCGGCGGCCCCGCCCGGTGGCGGGGCGCACGGGATCGGTTCGGGGGCCACGGGTTCCGCCCGCACGTGCTCCGGCACCTCGACCAGCCTGGCCAGCGCGTGACCCGCGGCCTGCTCGGCCGCGGCGCGGTCCGGCCTGCGCAGCCTGCCGATCACGGTCGCGACCGGGCCGTCGGGGCCGACGTCCCACCGGGCTTCGAACGCGCAGCTCGGATCACCCGCGCACAGCCTGCCGAGGTAGCCGACGTCCTCGCCGCGCGCCCGCTCGTACCGGGCCGCGGTCGTGAGGTCGGCGTACCCGACCAGCAGGGACAGGTCGACGGCCGCGGTGATCCGGATGCCGAAGGTCGCCGTCCAGCCGCTCGCGGTCTCGGTGAGGATCACAGCCACTGGACGGCGGACCGGTCCTTCAGCAGGGCGATGGCGCCGTTCTCGTCCCGCACGGTGATCCCGTTCTCGGCGCTGTCGTGCACGACCTGGAAGGTCGCGCCGGGCTCGACGGTGCCCAGCGGGTGGTGGTCCTCGGCCGAGTACACCTCGGCCCGGCGCAGCACGGTCACGGCGGGCGGCTGGAGGACGGGCTGCGGTCCGGTGTGCTGCTGCGGTGCCACGACGGGCTGCGGTCCGGTGTGCTGCGGTCCGGTGTGCACCGGGGGCTGGGAACCCTCGGGTTCGATCTCGATGTCGTAGCCGAACGTCTCCACGAGCGGGATCGAGCGGCCGATGACCGCGGCCTCGATGGCACTGCGCAGGGCGTTGTGCACGGTCTCGCGCATCGCCTTGATCGGCTCCATCTCGATCATGCCCGAGTAGCCGGGGTCGCCGCCGAACAGCGAGCCGAGCCAGCGGAACACCACGAGGATCGGGATCTGCCTGCGCCACAGCGTCCAGCCGAGGTAGAGGTCCTTGCCGAACGCGTACACCGAGACGTACGAGAAGTACTTGCCGATCGCGATGTGCAGCAGGTTGCGGACGCCCGGCACCGGCGGCCCGACCCGCACCCGCTTCGGCGCCACGGTCGCCGGGATGTGGTGGTCGACGGTGAGGGAGCGGAACACCACGCCGTACGCGGTGTCCGCGATCTCCGCCTTGCCGTCGAGCAGCAGGTGCCAGTCGCTGAGCACCTCGGTCGTCGGCAGGAACAGCACCAGCGCGATCCAGATCCACGGCAGCAGCAGCGCCATCAGGCCGAAGAACCCGCCCACCGCGCTGGACGAGTCGAGGCCGCGGCTGACCGCGGCGGTGCCGATCGTCGCGATCAGGCCGAGACCGCTGAACGCGAACCCGATCAGGACGGCGCCGAGCGCGGCCCTCTTGAGGATCTGCTTCGCCTCGTCACCGCTGATGGCGTCGGTCAGCCCTACCTCGACCTCGCCCGAGCGCTGGAAGAGCAGGCGGTTGCCCAGGTAGGTCTCGTTCTGGCTCACGGTGTTGGGTCCGGACTGCCCGGCCATGAACGTCACGGCGACAGGGTCGTCCGGTGGGCGAACGTGGATCAACGCATTTTTGCGGATTGTCGTCGATGTGGAACGGTGCCGACGTGGTCAGCGGGTGTACTTGTTGCCGCCGAAGACGTCGCCCGCCACGGAGACCTGGGAGGAGCCCGTGATCACCACGCCGCCTGGGGCGGGCGGGGCTTCCGCGGGTTCCGGGGCCCGGGCTGGTGGGTGCGGGGTGGTCGGTCGGGGTGGTTGGCCCACCAGGTGCAGCCAGGCCCTGGCTTCGGTTTCCTTCTCCCGGATGGTGACCTGGGTGTAGGTGGTCGGGTCGATGCCGGGGTGGCCCTCGGTGATCACGTCGTCGTGGAAGCTGTCGGAGACCAGGACGGCGACGGTGGTTTCCGGGGTGGTGGCCAGGGCTTCGCGCAGCGGTGCGGCGTTGAGGAGGCGGGCCAGGAGGACCTTGGGTGTGCCGGTGAGGCCGTGGGAGTCCACCCGGAGGTCGCCCGCGTGGATCGCCACTCGGACCCTGAGTCGGGTCGCCCGGCTCGCGTAGCGGTTGTGGTGGGCCAGGCCTGCCGCCAGGGTGGGCAGGAGGGGGTGGACCAGGCGGCGCTTCGAGCAGCCCTCCGGTGCTACGACGATCATGCCGTCGCCGGTGTCCTGGCGGGTGCAGTCGTTCCAGGGGATGCCGCTGGTGTCGAAGGCGTTGCGCAGTTCGGTGAAGAGGGCTTCGCGGAAGAGGACCGAGGCTGTGCTGTCGCGGCTGCCTGAGCCTTCCACGTCCACGGAGAGCAGGGCGCGGTGTACGGGTTCCTGGTCGGGCATGATCCGTCTTGTACACCGTGGGGGTGGTCGTCTTCTCCGCAGTAGTGCGGTTTGGCTGCCGGTCCTCGGGATCGGCGAATCCCCCGAGCAAATCGGCCTTGGTGTCGGGAAGGCAGTGGCTCACCGTCTGGTGGTTGTGCCGTCAGCGCTTCAGCATTCTTGTCAGGCCCGCCGCGACTGTTGTTGCCAGGGTCCAGCCGCTGACTATCAGGGCTGAGGCTATCCACTGGGCCGCGCCCGGTGTCTGCCAGCGGTTCTTGTTGCCGAAGTCGACGATGGGGACCACCAGGTCGATGGTGAAGAGCCACGGGTTCCACTGGAGGGTGTCGTCGGAGTTGATGACCGTTAGTGGTGGGCCCACGGCGAAGTAGGCGCTGCCCAGGATCCAGGAGACGACCAGCCAACCCAGTGCGCGGCCAGGGCGGTAGCCGTAGCCGACCATCCAGCGTTGCAGCCAGCTCCACAGCAGCACCAGTGGGCCGACCAGCCTGGTGCCCTCCGCCACGGCCTTGTACCTCAGGCGCTGCTTTTCCATGAGGACCGTTGACGCGTGTTCGTCGTTGCCGCTGGCGCGCAGCAGTTCCGCCAGCTGGTCGTAGGGGCCTGGGCGGTAGCGGTGGCGCATTGCCTGGCGGAGCCAGCGGAGCCTCCTGAGCACCGACTCGTCGTCGCGCAGGTCGATGGAGTGGCGGAGCGAGTCGTAGCGGAAGCCCTCCAGGTCTATGCGGCCCGTGGCGCTCCAGAAGGTTTCGTTGTCCTCCAAGGAGGTGCAGCCCGCGCCGCGCAGGGTGACCTTGCCCTTGGGTGGGCTCACCACCGTCAGCACGAGTTCCGGTGCCTGCATGCCCAGGGCGTTGAGGGCGTGGCTGTCGAGCTTGTCTCCCAGCACGGCGCCCGCGAAGTTCGCGGTGCGGCCGATCTGGGCGCGTCTGGTGCGGACGCCGCCGTGTGCGACGAACTCCTTGGTCCCCTTGGCGCAGATGAGGTCGCGGCCGACGGTGGCGCCGCCGATGTCCACCGAGGCCTTCTCACCGGGCTGGTGGCGGTACTTGCCCGGCTGGATGAGCCTGCTGCCGCGCAGGTCCAGGTTCGCCCCGATGTGGACCGCCCGCAGTTCCAGCACGCCTGCCACGTTGGCCTCGCGGGCGCTGAAGTTGCTGCCGACGTGGCAGCGGTTGGCGAGCACGGTGTCGGCGCGCGGGTTGTCCAGCGTCGAGGCGTCCAGCACGAGGCTGCCCCTGATGGTCGCGTCGACCATGCGGAACTGGCCCTTCATGGTCAGTTCGCGCGCGGTGACGTCGCCGCCGATCTGCGCGCCGTCGAGGTGGACGGCCCGGCCGCGGCCCACGGGGTCGGTGTTGCCGCCCGGTGGTCTGACCGCGTCCAGCTTCGCGCCGGACAGCGAGAGCGTGCCGCCGACGGTGGCGTTCAGCATCCGCAGCGTGCCAGCGCTGGTGAAGCCGCGGTCCAGTTCCACGTCACCGCTCACGGTGATCCGGTCCAGCACCAGCGAGGCGTGCGGGTCGGCGTGCGGGTCCACCAGGTCCGGCTCGGTGCGGTCGGCGCCCGCGTGCAGGGCCGCGCGGCGCATGGTGAACGCCGAGCTGATCGTCGCGTTCGGCAGCATCACGGTGCCGTGCGCGGTGAAGTGCTGGTCGGTCTCGGCCCACACCCCGCACAGCAGGTTGCCGCCGACCTGCATCCCGTTGCCGTTCAACGAGAAGCCGGTCGGGTTGTGCAGCACCGCGCCGCTGAAGTTGCAGTTGCCGCTGACCTGCGCTCCCGCGACCCTGACCTCGCCCTCGGTGCGGATCCCGTACGCCAGCAGCGCTCCCGCGACCTTCATCCGGTCCGCGTGCAGCGCCAGTTCACCGGGCACGCGCAACGTGCAGGTGCGCAGCAGCACCGATCCCGCGATGTCGGAGTCGGTGAGGTCGACCGGGCCCACCACGGTGCAGCCGTCGAGCGCCACGTCGTTGGCGCTGGTCAGGTTGCGGCCCGCGAGGCCGGGCAGCCAGCACTGCCGGAAGTCGATGCCCGCCAGCTTGCTCTGCCGCAGGTCCGGTGGCTGCTCGAACCGGCAGCGCTCGAACTCCAGCAGGTAGTTCAGCTCCACCGCCCGCAGGTCGAGCACGCCGGTGAGGAAGCGGTCCACGATCCGGATCACCGGCGGTGCGCTGGCCTTCCGCCGGGGCAACCGCCAGTTGCCCGTCGCGTCCGGCTCGCCGACGCCGCGCAGGACGTCGGCCGCGGGCATCCGGAAGGACCGCGCCGGGCTGGGGTCGAAGACGTCCAGCCCGCGCGCGCCGCTTTCCGCCATCTAGTCGGCTTTGTCCTGGTGCGTCGGGTTCAACACCCTGGCCAGGAACGACTTCGTGCGCTCGTGCTGGGGGTCGCCGATGACCTGCTCGGCCAGCCCCTCCTCGACCACGTACCCGCCGTCCATGAACAGCACCTTGTCCGCCACCTCGCGGGCGAACTGCATCTCGTGCGTCACGACGAGCATGGTCATGCCCTCTTCGGCGAGCTGCCGCATGACGCCCAGCACGTCGCCGACCAGCTCCGGGTCCAGCGCCGAGGTCGGCTCGTCGAACAGCATCACCTCGGGGTCCATCGACAGCGCCCGCGCGATGGCGACGCGCTGCTGCTGGCCGCCGGAGAGCTGCGCGGGCATCGCGTGCGCCTTCTCGCTCAGCCCGACGCGCTCCAGGTTGCGCAGCGCCACCTCCTCCGCGTCGGCCTGGCTGCGCTTGAGCACCTTGCGCTGCGCCACGGTCAGGTTGTTCAGGACGGTGAGGTGCGCGAACAGGTTGAACGACTGGAAGACCATGCCGATCCTGGTGCGGGCCGCGTCGATGTCGACGTCGGGGTCCGTCAGCTCGACGCCGTTCACGACGATCTTGCCGCCGGTCGGCTCCTCCAGGAGGTTCACGCAGCGCAGCAGCGTGGACTTGCCGGAACCGGACGGGCCGATGATGCAGATGACCTCACCGCTGTCGACGCGCACGTCGATGCCCTTGAGCACCTCCAGCGGTCCGAAGGCCTTCTTCAGGCCGGTGATCTCGACTGCCAGCTCGGTCATGCGGACGCCCCCACACCACTCGCCTCGGGTGAACTGCTGATCTTGCGGCCGCCGGTGCGCTTCTCCAGCCTCCTGGACAGGTGGCCGAGCGGCAGCGTGATGATCAGGTAGCAGAGACCGGCGATCATGATCGGGGTCATGCCCCGGTACTCGTTCATGGCCTGCCTGCCGAACTGCGTCAGCTCGCGCTCGTCGATCGCGAGGCCGATCACGTAGATCAGCGACGAGTCCTTCGTCAGCATGATCAGCTCGTTGGTCAGCGGCGGCAGGATGATGCGGAACGCCTGCGGGATCACCACGGTGATCATCGCGCGGGCGGAGGACATGCCCAGCGAGCGGGCGGCCTCGATCTGGCCCTTCGGCACGGCCTGGATGCCCGCGCGGATCGTCTCGGCCATGTACGCGGCGGCGACGATGCCCAGCGCGAGCATCACCGTCGTCAGGTTGTCGAACCGGACCTGGAACGCGATGGGCACGCCGTAGCCGAACGCGATGAACACGAGCAGGGCGGGGACCCCGCGGAAGAACTCGATGTAGACGGTGGCGATCCACCGGTAGGGCGCGACCGACGACAGCTTCATCAGCGCCAGGACCAGGCCGAGCGCGAGGCCGAACACGAAGCCGAGCGCCGAGTAGACGATCGTGTTGCGCAGCGAGTCGACGATGATGGTGGGGAAGAGCTTGACCGCGACCTCGGGGTCGAAGAAGGCCCGCTGGACCTTGCCCCAGTCGGCGACGAGTGCGATGACGATGATCGCGATCACCAGGAGGCCGTACTGGACACCGCGGAAGGCCTTCGCCCGTTGCCGCTTGGAGAGTGCCATGGGAGTTCCTCGCGAGAGTGGAGACGGGGACAAAACGGCGGGGCCGGTGCGTGCGCACCGGCCCCGCGTCAGACGGCTACTTCGATGCCGGCTTCTTGCCGAACCACTTCTCGTAGATCTTGTCGTACTCGCCGCTGTCCTTCGCCTTCTTCAGCGATTCGTTGATCTTGGCGGCCAGCGGGCTGCCCTTCTTGACGCCGATGCCGTACTTCTCACCGGTGGGGAACTCGGTGGTGACCTCGGTGTCCGCGTTCTTCTTCGCGTAGTCGTACAGCACGCCGTTGTCGTTGATCGCGGCGTCGACCTGGCCGGTCTGCACGGCGGTCAGTTCGAGGGCGAGGTCCTCGAACTCGATGACGGTGTAGCCGTTGGCCGCCGCGTTCGCGTCCAGGTAGTCCTTGCCGGTCGTCGACGCCTGGCCACCGACCTTCTTGCCCTTGAGGTCGGCGAGCGACTTGATGCCCGCGCCCTTCTTCACCAGCAGGGCCTGCTCGGCGTCGAAGTAGGGGTCGGAGAAGTCGAAGTTCTGCTTGCGCGCGTCCGTGATCGTCATGCCCGCTGCCGCGAGGTCGCACTTGTTCGTGTTCAGGTCCTCGCCCGACTGGATTCCCTCGAACGGGGTGTCCACGATCGTCTGGGTGAGGCCGAGGTCCTTCGCGACGAGGTCGACCAGGTCGACGTCGAAACCGACCGTCTTGTCGCCCTCGCGGAACTGGAACGGCTCGTACGGCAGGTGCGTGCAGGTCGTGAGCTTGCCGGACTCGACGACGGCGATGCCGCTGTCGCCCGCGGTGCCGGTCGTCTGCGTGCTCGTGGCACAGCCCGCGGCCGCGACGACGGCGAGCCCCAGTGCGGGAAGCAGGGCGAACACCTGGTTGCTTGTTCGACGGGCCACTGAGGTCACTCCTCGTAACTGAGTTGGTCGAGTGTTCGGGATACTGCCACTTGGGTGACAACCTGGACAGCACGTGCGTGTTACATCCCGTTCGCGTTGCCGAATCGAGCGTCACACTCCTGTTCGGCCGAATGTCGTACACGCGATCGGGTCACATCACACCGCACGAGCACGCAGCGCGCACGTTCTGAACCGATTCTTGCTGGTCACGGATGGAGCAATCCCGCTACCAGTGCTGTCCAGCCCGTTTGGTGCGTGGCGCCCAGCCCCTCACCCGTGTCGCCGTCGAAGTACTCGCTGAACGTGATGTGCTCGCGCCACAGCGGTGAGTCCGTCGACTCGACCCGCTTGCCGTCCGCGGGCCTGCGGCCGTCGTGGTCGGGCAGGAACAGCGACACCAGCCGCCGCGCCAGCTCGTCGGCGGCCTGACCCGCTGTGACCTCGCGTTCCGACCTCGTGGGCAGCTCGACGCGGAACCGGCCGTCGTGGAACGAGTCGAGCGTCCGCAGCGACTCGACCAGCAGCGCGTTGGTGGGGAACCACACCGGGCCGCGCCAGTTCGAGTTGCCGCCGAACATCGGCGTGCGGGACTCGCCGGGCTCGTAGCCGATCCGGTGCTGCTGGTCGGCGACGTGCACCTCCATGCCCTCGCGGTGCGCGACCGACATCGAGCGGATGCCGTGCGGCGACAGGAACTCGCCCTCGTCCAGCATCCGCGCCAGCACGAGCCGCAGCTTCCGGTCGTCGAGCAGCGACAGCAGGTTGCGGCGGCCGTCCGGCCGGTCCTGCCAGGTCAGGAACTGCACCAGTTCCGGCCTGCGCGTCATCAGGTGGTCCAGCCGCCGGGTGAAGCTCGGCAGCTCCTCGAACACCCACGGCTCCAGCACGGCCGACGCCAGCAGCGGGATGAGGCCCACCATCGACCGCACCCGCACCGGCTGCGACTCCACCGTGCCGTCGGCGAGCCTGCGCGACACCACGTCGTAGCAGAACCCGTCCGCCTCGTCCCAGATCCCGCCGCCACCCGAGCCGAACTGGGTCGACGCCTCGGCGATGCCGAGGAAGTGCTCGACGAACTTCGTCGCCACGTCCTCGTACGACTCGTCGTGCCGCGCCAGCTCCAGCGCGATCTGCATCAGGTGCAGGCTGTAGGCGGCCATCCACGACGTGGCGTCGGACTGCTCCAGCCGCCACGCGCCCAGCATCGGCTCGGACCGGTTGACCGGCCCGATGTTGTCCATGCCGAGGAAGCCGCCCTCGAACAGGTAGCTGCCGTCGGCGTCCTTGCGGTTGACCCACCAGGAGAAGTTCAGCAGCAGCTTGTGGAAGATCTTCGCCAGGAACTTCCGGTCCGGCACCTCCTCCGCCCGGTACACCTGGAGCGCCGCCCACGCGTGCACGGGCGGGTTGACGTCGCCGAACTCCCACTCGTAGGCCGGGAGCTGGCCGTTCGGGTGCATCAGCCACTCGCGGCACAGCAGCAGGAGCTGCTCCTTCGCGAACGCCGGGTCGACCATCGCGAACGGCACGGTGTGGAACGCGAGGTCCCACGCCGCGAACCACGGGTACTCCCACTCGTCCGGCATGGAGATCACGTCGGCGCAGTCGAAGTGCCGCCAGTGCGTGTTGCGCGCGGCGGGCGACTTGCGCGAGCCGGGCGCGGCCGGTTGCGCGGGGTCGCCGTCCAACCACTCCCTGGTGCGGAAGCGGTAGTGCTGCTTCGTCCACATCAGACCCGCGAGCGCGCGCCGGGCGACGGCGGCCCTCTGCGGGTCCGCGTCGGGCATCAGGTCGTGGTGGAACTCGTCGGCCTCGGCCCTGCGGGCGTCCACGGTGGACCGGAACGTCGGCCCGAACGCGTCCTGGTGCCCGTCCCCCTCGACCAGCCGCAGCCGGATCGACGCGGTCCCGCCGGGCTCGACGGCGTCGAACGAGTACCAGGCGGCGGCCTTCGTGCCGGGGTCCGAGGTCCCGTCCACGACCTGGCACGAGGTCGGGTTGCCGCCGACGACGTGCTGGTCGATGCCGTCCTTCGTGTACTCGGTCGGGTTCTGCCCGGCGCCGAACAGCGCCACGTCGTTCGTCTCGTTGTCGGTGACCAGCAGTGACGGCGCGCCCTCGACGTGCAGCGTGTACCGCCCGAGCTTCCCGTGCTCGGCGGTGACCCGGTGCCACCCGTCGGCGGTGGACGCGACCAGCGACGGCCGCCGCTCGTCCCGCCCCCACGCCCACGTGTTGCGGAACCAGAGCTGCGGCAGCAGGTGCAGCGGGGCCGCGTCCGGCCCGTGGTTGGTCGCGGTGACCTCGACGCACACGTCCGTCGGCCCGGCCTTGGCGTAGCTCACGACGACGTCGAAGAACCGGTTCTCGTCCAGGGCACCGGTGTCGGACAGCTCGGGCTCACGGGACTCGCGGCCCGCGCCCGCGGCCAGTTCCCGCAGCTCGGCGTAGGGGAACTCGGTCTGCGGGTAGCGGTACAGCACCTGCATCCACGAGTGCGTGGGCGTGCCGTCGGTCACCCACCAGTACTCCTTGGCGTCCTCTCCGTGGTTGCCCTCGTTGTTGGTGAGCCCGAAGTACCGCTCCTTCAGGATCGGGTCCGCGCCGTTCCACAGCGCCAACCCGAGGTTGAGGAACCCGTGCACGTCGCAGATCCCCGCGATGCCGTCCTCACCCCACCGGTAGGCACGGGCCCGCGCGTGGTCGAACGGGAATGACGTCCAGGCGTCACCTGATGCGGAGTAGTCCTCGCGGACCGTGCCCCACTGGCGTCCGGCCAGGTAGGGGCCCCACAGGCGCCAGGGCGCATCGGGTGGGTCCGACTCGGCGAGCCTCAGCCGTTCGGTCCTCTGCCGTTGCTCGTTCACCGGACCAGTGTGCGGCATCGATCCAGAGGGGCCGGTCACCTCGGTGCCGCGGGTGTCGGACGGGGCCGTGCGGCCCCGTCCGGCACGGGGGTCAGCCCTGCCTGGAGTGCGCGTCCAGCACCAGCGCGACGGCCTCCGTGACCTTCCTCGCCTGGTCCAGGTGCAGCGACTCGTCCGGCACGTGGCAGTTCGAGTCCGGGCCGACGGCACCGGTGACCAGGAACTGGGCCCGCGGGTACGCCTCGTGCAGCAGGCCCATGAACGGGATGGAGCCGCCGAGCGCGACGGTCCGCCACGGGCTGCCGAAGACGTCCTGCGCGGCCCGGTCGAGGCTGTCGCGCAGCCACGGCGCCAGGTCGGGGGCGTTCCAGCCGCTCGCGGACTCGACCCGGCTCAGCTCCACGGTCGCGCCGTACGGCACGTCGGACGTGAGCAGCTTCTTCACCGCGTCGAGCGCCACGGCGGCGTCGACGGTCGGGGGCAGGCGGAAGCTGAGCATCAGCGTCGTGAACGGCCGCAGCACGTTGCCCGCGTCGTCCAGCGGGGGCAGGCCTGCGGCGCCGGTGACGGACAGCGTGGGCCGCCAGCCGCCGTTGAGGGCGAGTTCGACCTCGTCCTCGTCGACCGCCGTGGTGCCGCCCGCGAACGGGACGGTCGCGGTCAGCGAGCCGGGCACGGCGGCGACGGCCTCGCGCACCTCGTCCACCCGGTTGGCGGGGACGTCGCCGTGCATCTCGCGCACCAGCACCTCGCCGGTGGTGGAGTCCTCGACGCGGTCGAGCAGCTGCCGGGCGATCCGGAACGAGCTGGGCACGATGCCGCTGGCCATGCCGGAGTGCAGGCCGCTCTCCAGCACGCGCACGGTCAGGCCGACCTGCACGAGGCCGCGCAGCGACGTGGTCAGCCACATCCGCTCGTAGTCGTTGCCGCCGGAGTCGAGGCAGACGACCAGCGACACGTCGCCGAGCTTGTCGCCCAGGTGCTCCAGGTAGGCGGGCAGGTCGGGGCTGCCGGACTCCTCGCTGGTCTCCAGCAGCACGATGCACCGGCCGTGCGCGCCACCGGCCGCGTGCACGGCCTCCAGCGCGGCGATGGCGGCGTACCCGGCGTAGCCGTCGTCGGCCGCGCCCCGCCCGTAGAGCCGACCGTCCTTGACGACCGGCGTCCACGGGCCGAGGCCGGGCGACCAGTCGGCCACCGGGGGCTGCTTGTCGAGGTGGCCGTAGAGGACGGTCGTGCCCTCCACGCTGCTGCCGCTCGCGGGCACGTCCACGAGCAGCAGCGGCGCGTGGCCGGGCAGCTCGTGCACCTCGGTGGTCAGTCCGGGCAGGTCGCGGGTGGTGATCCACGCCCGGACGTGCTCGATGGCGGCCGCGAGGTGCCCGTTCTCCGCCCACCGGGAGTCGAAGATCGGTGAGATCGCGGGTACGGCCACCAGTTCGGACAGGCTCGGGAGGATGTCGTCATCCCACAGCCCTCGGACGGTACGGGTCAGCGTTGAACGGTCCACGCTCCCGATCCTGTCACGAGCGGTGCAGGTCAGCCGAAGGCGATCGACCTCCAGTTCGGGACGTCGCCCGCCGCGAGCGCCCTGGGCAGGACGGCCATCCGGTCGACCGCGCCGGTGAGCCGCTGCCCGCCGTCCTGGTCGGCGCCGAACCGCAGCTCCCTGGTCGCGCACGCGTTGATCCCGCTGGCCGCGACCTGCGCGGTCGCCGCCTGCCGCCCGTCGAGGTAGACGGTGACCGTCCCGTCGAGCAGCGTGACCACGATGTCGACATAACGACCTGTCGGCACGACCGCGGCCGTCGTCACCCCCGTGCCCGCCCCGATGAACCGCACCTGGTTGGTCGGCGTGAGGTCGATCAGCACCCCGTCGGTGCCGGGGTCGCCGGAGGGCTGGAAGTCGAACAGCCGCCGGTAGGTGCCGGACGTGGTGGCCTTCACCTCCGCCGCGAACGTGGCCCTCGGCAGTCGTCCGAGCGCGGTCGGCTGGCTACGCAGGTACCGGGTGCCGTCGAGCAGCAGCGCCGTGCCGGTCGGGCCTTCGGCGCCGTACGCCGCCCCGGCCTGCACGGTGGCGTGCCGGGCGTTGCGGGACCGGTCGGTAACGGTGTTACCGGATTGCGGGTCCCACGCGACCACGGCCGTGTCCGCCGCGGGCTCGCCGCACCCGCTCGTGGCCGCGTACCGGTGGCCTGCCTGCGCGGTGAACGTGACCGAGTCGCCGTTCGCCGTCACCGGCACGGTCTGCCCGGTCGTGGCGTCCACCAGCCGGTAGCCCTGCCGGAACAGGCCGTTCCGGACGGTCAGCGGCCCGTCCTTCGAGGCGGTCACCCCGATCTCGGTCGCCGAACCGCCGGACCAGCGGACGTCGACCGTCGTGCCGCCGCGCGCCCTGAGCCCGGCGTACGAGCCGCTCGGCCACGACGACGGCAGCGCGGGCAGCACGTGCACGACCCCGTTCTGGCTCTGGAGCAGCATCTCCGCCACGCCGGAGGTCGCCCCGAAGTTGCCGTCGATCTGGAACGGCGGGTGCGTGTCCCACAGGTTCGCCAGCGTGCTGCCGGTGAGCTGCTCGGACAGCATCTTGTGCGCGTGGTCGCCGTCCAGCAGCCGCGCCCAGAAGTTGATCTTCCACGCCTTGCTCCAGCCGGTGCCCCCGTCACCGCGCGCGGTCAGCGAGACCTTGGCGGCGTTGGTCAGCGCCGTGGTGGTCAGCTGGTTGCCGGGGAAGAGCCCGAACAGGTGCGACACGTGCCGGTGCGTGTCGGTGGGGCTGTCCCAGTCCTCCTTCCACTCCTGCAACTGGCCCCACGAGCCGATCCGCGTGCCGGGGTCGAGCCTGGTCAGCACCTGCCGCACCTCCTCGCCGAACGCCGCGTCGCCCACGAGGCCCGCCGAGCCGACGACGGTGGTGAACAGGTTCCAGACGATCTGCTGCGACATCGCCGCGCCCGCCGAGAAGTCGCCGTTCTCCGGCGAGTAGCTGGGCGTCACGACCAGCTTGCCGTCACGAGGGTCGACCCTCAGCTCGTCCAGCCAGAACTGGGCCAGCGACTTCAGCACCGGGTAGGCGCGGTCGCGCAGGAACGCCTGGTCGCCGGTGAACAGGTAGTGCTCGTAGTAGTGTTGCGCGAGCCACGCCCCCGCCTCGGGGAACCAGAACGACTGCGCGTAGTTGTGCACACCGGTGAAGCCGTAGGGGTTGGTCTCGTTGTGCACCACCCAGCCGCGGTTGCCGAACATCTCCCGCGCGGTCACGGCGCCGGGCTCGCGCATCTCGTCGACGTAGTCGAACAGCGGCGCGGTGGTCTCGGACAGGTTCGTCGTCTCCGCGGGCCAGTAGTTCATCTGGAGGTTGATGTTCACGTGGTAGTCCGCGTCCCAGGGCGGTGACGTGCTGTTGTTCCACACCCCCTGGAGGTTCGCGGGCAGGGACCCGGCGCGGGACGACGAGATCAGCAGGTACCGGCCGTACTGGAAGTACAGGACCTCCAGCGCCCGCTTGATCGCGGGCGCGGCGGTCGCGTAGCCGGCGAGCAGGTCGTCGGTGGGGATCGTCGGCACCTGCTGGCCGAGGTCGAGCCGGACCCGGTCGAACAGGTTCCGGTAGTCCCGCTCGTGGGCGCTGAGCAGGCCGTTCCAGCCCTTCGCCACGGCCGCGTCGACCGTCGACCCCACCCGCTGGTGCGGGTCGGCGCCGCGGTAGGCGGGGTGGTCGGCGGCGTAGTTCGTCCCCATCGCGAGGACGAGCACGGCGCTGTCCGCGCCCGCCACGGTCACCGAGCCGTCGCCGTTGTCGGTCCGCGACCCGCCCTGGCCGACGACCTGGAGCTGCGACTCGAACTTCAGCCCGTTGTCGTTGAGCGTTCCGGCGAACGTGCTGCGCCCGCCGCTCGCGGTCGTCCGCTTGGACCGGTTGTCCGGCGCGGTGATCGCCGCGGTGAAGCCGACCCGGCCCGGCTGGCTCGCCGAGAGCCGCGCGACCAGCACCCCGTCGGCCGCGCTGGCGAAGTACTCCCTGGTGTAGCGCACGCCGCCCGCGTCGTAGGCGACCGTGGCGACGGCCCGGCCGAGGTCCAGGTCGCGCCGGTAGTTCGTGACGCCGCTCGGTGCGTTCGTGAGCGTGAGACCCAGCTCGCCGAACGTCTGGTAGGAACCGAAACCGCGTTTTGGTTGCCCGAGGGCGGTCGCGACGGCGGACGGCGCGACCCGGCGTTCGCGGTCGATCCGGTCCTGCGCGTCCCTGATGGCGTTCGGGCGCGGACTGGTCCAGTTGCCGAAGTCGTACCCCTGCGTCGAGCCGGGACCGCCGGTCCACAGGGTCTTCTCGTTGAGCTGGATCCGCTCCTTCGCGACGGTGCCGAAGACGCCGCCGCCGAGCGCCCCGTTGCCGATCGGCAGGGATCGGGTTTCCCAGTCCGTGGCGGGCTCGTCGTACCAGAGGGTGAGTGGTCCGGCCGCCGTCGTGCCCACGTCGGGCGCCGCCGCGACGGCCGGGGTGAGTGCGGAGAGCAGGATCGTCACGAGTGCGGGAACGGTTGTGCGCAGGGCGTTCATGCGTCCTCCACCGACCGGGTGCGCGCCGAACGGCGGTGACCGCCGCGTCGACGCATGCAGGTGCTCCCGACGTTAACAAGACATCTGATGTCTGTGTAGCTCACAGCAGGCAATCAGGCTGTATGGCGTATCCGATGAACTAATTAACCGCACTTGGGTGCTACGAACGAACCAAACGCGCGCTCAGAGTGATCGGATGTCTGAGGGGTGGATCTCACCGCGTGGACGATCGGCGCGGTGATCGCCCCACGGCGTGTCCGGAGGGTGGTCAACCGGTTAACGAACGGTAACCGGGACAGTGGTGTTCGGTGACCGAACTTGGTGCTCGGAGGGCAGATGGTCGACCTTCCAACTGTTCTCCCAGTTCAGGGCGCTGGCCTGTGTGTTACGAAGTGGGATGGCACTCACCAAGTCGGGCGGGGCCGTGTCAGGATGTGGATGAGAACCACCGTCAGCGCCGACGGTTGACCGCCGCCCCCACAGGGGCGGAGGCGGCTGGCGGTGCACTGCCGCACACACGTCGCCACAAGCGACCGGGCGGCCTCGTAGACGAGGAGAAGGCGCAATGTCGTCCCCCGAGCAATGGACGCACCCCGAGCCTGCGTCGGCACCCGCCGCGACCGCGGCGAAGCCGACCGCGGAACAGGTGATCGCAGGTTTGCGAGCGACAGACCAAGGTGACGCCAACCTGGTGCAACTGCTGACCCCCGAGGGTGAGCGCGTCCAGCACCCGGACTTCGACATCGACATCACGGCGGAGGAGCTGCGCGGTCTGTACCGCGACATGGTTCTGATCCGCCGCGTCGACCGCGAGGCGAACGCCCTCCAGCGCAAGGGCCAGCTCGGCATCTGGGTGCCGCTGCTCGGTCAGGAGGCGGCGCAGATCGGCGCGGGCCGCGCGATGCGCCCCGACGACATGGCGTTCCCCAGCTACCGCGAGCACGGCATCGCCTGGACCCGCGGCGTGCACCCGACCGAGCTGCTGGGCATCTTCCGCGGCACGGACATGGGGACCTGGGACCCGGTCAAGCACAAGTTCCACCCCTACACGATCGTCATCGGCAACCAGGTCCTGAACGCCGCCGGGTACGCGATGGGCCAGAAGTTCGACGGCCAGGTCGGCGACTCCGACAGCGAGGCGACGATCTGCTTCTTCGGCGACGGCGCCACCAGCCAGGGCGACGTGCACGAGGGCTTCGTGTGGGCCGCCGTCTACGACGCGCCGCTCGTGTTCTTCTGCCAGAACAACCAGTGGGCCATCTCCGAGCCGACCGAGCGCCAGTCGCGCCTCCCGCTCTACCAGCGGGCCCGCGGCTACGGCTTCCCCGGCATCCGGGTCGACGGCAACGACGTCCTCGCCACCCTCGCGGTCACCCGCTGGGCGCTGGAGGAGTGCAGGCAGGGCAACGGCCCGATCCTGATCGAGGCCTTCACCTACCGGATGGACGCGCACACCACGTCCGACGACCCGTCCCGCTACCGGCTCTCCGACGAGCTGGAGCTGTGGAAGCTCAAGGACCCCATCGAGCGGGTCAAGGTGCACCTGGTCAAGCAGCAGTGGGCGGACAGCGCCTTCTTCGAGTCGATCGAGCGGGAGTCCGAGGCGCTGGCGGTCGAGCTGCGCGAGTTCTGCGTCAACATGCCCGACCCGCCACCCGAGCGGATCTTCGCCAACGTGTACGCGGAGGGGAACCCCGTGCTGGAGGCCCAGCGCGACGAGTTCCTCGCCTACGTCGAGGGTTTCGCGGGAGGCGAGCACTGATGGCCGCTCCGACCATGAACCGCGCGGGTTCCGAGTCCGGTGACTCCGCCGTGCAGACGTTGACGATCTCCAAGGCCCTGAACATGGGGCTGCGCGCCGCGATGGAGGCGAACCCGAAGGTCCTCATGATGGGCGAGGACATCGGCAAGCTCGGCGGCGTCTTCCGCATCACCGACGGCCTCCAGAAGGACTTCGGCGAGCAGCGCGTGCTCGACACGCCGCTCGCGGAGTCCGGCATCATCGGCACCGCCGTGGGTCTCGCGATCCGCGGCTACCGGCCGGTGTGCGAGATCCAGTTCGACGGCTTCATCTTCCCCGGCTTCGACCAGATCGTCAGCCAGGTCGCGAAGCTGCACTACCGCACCCAGGGCCGCAACAAGCTGCCCATGGTCATCCGCGTGCCCTTCGGCGGCGGCATCGGCGCCGTGGAGCACCACTCCGAGTCGCCCGAGTCGTACTTCGCGCACACCGCGGGCCTCAAGGTCGTGTCGTGCTCGAACCCGACCGACGCCTACTGGATGATCCAGCAGGCCATCGACTGCGACGACCCGGTGCTGTTCTTCGAACCGAAGCGCCGCTACTACGAGAAGGCGCCGGTCGACACCACCAAGGCGCCCGGTCCGCTGTTCGAGTCGCGCGTCCTGCGCACCGGCACCGCGGCCACGCTGGTCGGCTACGGCCCGATGGTCCGGGTCTGCCTCGACGCGGCCGCGGCCGCCGCCGAGGACGGCACCGAGCTGGAGGTCATCGACCTCCGCACGCTGTCCCCGCTCGACCTGGGCCCGGTGTACGACTCGGTGCGCCGCACCGGCCGCCTGGTCGTCGTCAGCGAGGCGCCCAGCGAGAGCTCCATCACCAGCGAGATCGCGGCGAAGGTCCAGCAGGAGTGCTTCTACTCCCTCCAGGCGCCGGTGCTGCGCGTGACCGGGTTCGACACCCCGTACCCGCCGTCGAAGCTGGAGGAGGAGTTCCTCCCCGACCTCGACCGGGTGCTGCACGCCGTCGACCGCTCACTGGCCTGGTAGGGGGACACTCGTCATGCCGCAGTTCAAGCAGTTCCCCATGCCCGACACGGCGGAGGGACTGACCGAGGCCGAGATCCTGACCTGGAACGTCAAGGTCGGCGACACGGTCGAGGTCAACCAGATCATCGTCGAGATCGAGACGGCCAAGGCCGCGGTCGAGCTGCCGTGCCCGTGGGACGGCGTCGTCACCGAGCTGCTGGCCGAGGTAGGCCAGACGGTGAACGTCGGCGTCCCGATCATCACGATCGACGTCGACCCCTCGGGCGCCGCCGCGCCCGCTCCGGTGGCCGCGGAACCCGCCACCAACGGCACCTCCTCAGGCAAGATCGGCGAGGAGATGCCGGGTGGCCGCATCGCGACCCTGGTCGGCTACGGGCCCCGCGCGGGAGCGGCGAAGCGCCGTGCTCGCAAGGGTTCCGAGCCCGCTCCGGTCGCGGTGACCGCACCCCCGGCCCCCGTGGCACCCCCGGCTCCGGTGGCCGCTCCTCCGGCTCCGGTGGCCCAGCCCGGCGGTTACGTGCCGCTGGCGAAGCCCCCGGTCCGCAAGCTGGCCAAGGACCTCGGCGTCGACCTGCACGCGGTGACCGGCTCCGGCGCGAACGGCGTCATCACCCGCGAAGACGTCGAGCAGGCCGTGGCCGCACCGGTCGCCGAACCCGTGCCCACGGTGGACAACGGCACGCGTGAACGCCGGGTGCAGATCAAGGGCGTCCGCAAGGCGACCGCGCAGGCGATGGTGGACAGCGCGTTCACCGCGCCGCACGTGACCGAGTTCCTCACCATCGACGTCACGCCGATGATGGAACTCCGGGCCCGTCTCAAGACCTCGCCCGCGTTCCGCGACGTGAAGGTCACGCCGCTGACGTTCGCCGCCAAGGCCGTGGTCCTCGCGGCCAGGCGGACCCCGGACGTCAACGCGACCTGGGACGCGGCGGCGGGCGAGATCGTCTACAAGGACTACGTCCACCTCGGCATCGCCGCGGCCACCCCGCGCGGCCTCGTCGTGCCGAAGGTCCGCGACGCGGACCGGATGTCCCTGCGCGAGCTGGCGGTGGCGCTCGACCAGCTGGCCACCACCGCCCGCGACGGCAAGACGTCACCGGCGGACATGATGGGCGGCACGTTCACCATCACCAACGTCGGCGTCTTCGGCGTCGACACCGGCACACCCATCATCAACCCCGGTGAGTCGGCCATCCTCGCCCTCGGCGCCATCCGCGACATGCCGTGGGTCGTCGACGGCCAGGTCGTCCCCCGCAAGGTCTGCCAGCTCGCGCTGAGCTTCGACCACCGCGTGGTCGACGGCCAGCAGGGCTCGCAGTTCCTCGCCGACGTGGGAGCGCTCCTGGCCGACCCGGCCATGGCGATGACCTACTAGCGACCCCACCGGAACGCCGGGAGCGAGCACCACGGCTCCCGGCGTTCCGCGTGTCCGCCGTCATTCGCGGTTGACCCTCCAGTGACTGGAAAGTTCACGATGGATCCCGTGGCGCACTACTCGATCGGTGAACTCGCCAGGCTGACCGGCCTGTCCACGCGGACCATCCGCTTCTACTCCGACGCCGGGCTCATCCCCGTCGCCAGGAGGACGGCGGGCGGCTACCGCTCCTACGACGTGGGCGGGCTGAACCGGCTGAAGCTCCTCCGCACCCTGCGCGACCTCGGCGTCGACCTGCCGACCGCGCAGCGCGTGCTGGAGGACGAGGTGGGGATCACCGAGGTGGCGCGGATCCACGCGGACGCGATCGACGTGCAGATCAAGACCCTGCGGCTGCGCCGCTCGGTCCTGCGCGCCATCGCCAAGGGAGGGGAGATGGAACTCGTGAACGAACTGGCACGGCTGTCCGACGAAGAGCGGCAGCGCATCCTGGACGACTTCTTCGAGGACGTGTTCGGGGGCTACGACCTGGAGCCGGGCTTCGACGCGATGATGCGCTCGGTGCGCGTCGAACTGCCGGACGACCCCAGCACCGAGCAGCTGGAGGCGTGGGTCGAACTGGCGGAACTGGTGCAGGACGAGGACTTCCGGGCGAGCATCCGCCGGATGTCCCAGAGGCACGCCGAACGCAGGGCCACGGGCGAGGACATGGGCGCACCGGGTCCCGAGCAGCTTCGGGCGTTCAACCACTCGGTCGAGCGGGCGCGAGCCGCGCTCGACGCGGGTGTGGCCCCGGAGTCCGCGCGGGCCAAGGAGATCGTCGAGGACGTCAACGCCACGTGGGCCGAGGCGCTCGGCATCCCGAACGACGAGGAGCTGGTCGCGAAGCTGCGGGAGCACGAGTCGTTCGCCGACCCGCGCGCCGAGCACTACTGGCGGCTCATCGCGGTCGTCAACGGGTGGCCCGCGGTGCCGGACACCACGGCGGAACGCGCCTGGCTGCGGGCCGCGGGGGAACCGCTCAGCGGCTGACCAGCTCCCGGACCAGGCAGAAGGGGTGACCGGCCGGATCGGCCATGATCCGCCAGATCCGGCCGTCCTCACCCGCGTCCACCAGCGTCGCGCCCAACGCGACCGCCCCGGCCTGCGCCGCGTCGAGGTCCGCGACCCCGACGTCGAGGTGGAACTGCTGCGGCCGTTCCGGATCGGACCACGCGGGCGCCCGGAAGTCGTCCACGCCCTGGAAGCACAGCACCAGACCCGTGCCGGTGTGCAGGGTCGACCACCGCTCGTCCAGCGACCACCGCCGGTCGGGCCGGTCGACCTCACCACCGAGGAGCGCCCGGTAGAACTCCGCCAGCGCACTGGGGGCGGGGCAGTCCAGCACGACGCACTGCAGGTTGCCGATCACGCCGAACAGGGTAGGGGAACCAGGAACCCGATCACGGCGTTGTTGCATCCGGGGGTGAGCCATGTCGGCGTGGAGGCGGTGGGTCGCGGGCCTCTTCCGCCGCGGGGAACCCGGCCGGAGCGGCACCGTCGCGAGCAGGCTGGCCGAGTTCGAGGCGGGCGGCGAACCCGTCATCGCCGCGGCCGTCCTGGCCGACGGCGTGTGGCGCGAGGGCAGGCTCAAGGCGGGGCGCTACCGCCTGGTGTGGTGGGTGCCGGGCGAGGACGGGGTGCTCGACTTCAGCAGGCGCGACGGCGTCGTGGAGCGCCTGGGCGGTGTCGACGGCGGCAACGGCTGGACCATCGACCCGAACCTGGTGGTCCTGCACTACCGCCGGGGCCCGGAAGTCCTGCACCTCGCCGTGCCCCCGGCCGAACTGGAGCTGGTCGGCCGCATCCTCCCGCTGCCCCAGCGCTGATTGGCCGTTATGTCCTTTTCGGCCACTCCTGTTGAGACGGACCGTTCGGTCTGCCCGCCATCCCGAGGAGTGGTGTTCGCCCTGCGCAGGATGTCATCCGGCGCACCGGCAACGCCGTTCGCGATCGCGTCCGCCAAACCGCGTCGTCTCCCGTCCCCGGCGTTTGAGAGCATGTAGGCGTGGACATCGTGGCGCAGTGGGTGCGAACCGTGTGGACAGAGGACGCGACCGGCGGACCCGCCGCGACCCTGCCGGTCGCCTTCGAGCTACCAGAACTGGCTCCGCTGCTGACCCACGAGGTCACCCAGCAGGAGTGGCACGACTTCGCGCCGAGGTCGACCGTGCACCACGGCCGCCCGGACGAGAACCAGGTCACCCTCCACGAGGAGAACGACCGGATCCGGGTGAACCTCCAGGTCTCCCCCATCGGCCGCCCCTTCAGGGCAAGACGCCCACCGGCGGTCTGGGTCAAGCCGGGCGAGGTGGTCCGCTGGCAGATCAACTACCGCTACTCGGGCCTCACCACGGACGCCTGGATCTACGCCCTGGACACCCTGAACGTGGCCTGCGGCCCGGTCTCGGAGGACGTCTTCCTCGCCACCCCGACCCACCACGTCAACGAACTGGTGAACTTGTTCTAGAACCGGAAAGCCACGGCTCGGGCGTCGTGCCAGCGGACCTGCTGTGATTCCTCTTTTCTCCAGTGGTTCCAGGCGAGAAGGCTCCTGATCGTCAGGATGAACGCGCGGACGAATTCCTGATCGAGATGGAGTCGAACAAGTGCGAAGCGAAATGCGCCGACCCCAGCACCGGAAAGATCAACTTCAAGGTGCGTGCTGAGAGCTGGCTCAAGGGTTGCTCGCCAGATGCTCCCGCGGGGGTGTCTATGAGGAGCTTGCCGAGTACCTGAGCACGAGCTTCGCGCGGCTGACGGGGTCTTCAAGCCTCGGGAGGCGCAACCGGTTATGGCGGGTCGACTTCTGCGGAACTGCACTTTCAGTTCTGTGTCTGACGTTGTCGCTTCACCGTCTTTCGGTGTTGCGGCACGCTCGGAAGACAGTTGGTCCCCACGCTGCCGGTGCGCCGAGTGAGTGAAATTGCAAGGCGCCTGTTGCGCTGCGCAAGTTCAGTGCGATCTAGCGTTCACCAGTCCCGACGGTTGGAGGAAAAATGACCTGGACGTGCTCCAAGTGTCGTCACACCAACTACGACGACGACGCTGCGATCTGCGGTGGTTGTCGTAAGCAGAATCCCGGCCGCAACTCCCGCAACCCCTACACCCCTGATCACCAATCCCAAGGCCGGGTCACGTGTCCGCACTGTGGGTACTCGAACGCCAGTGGGCAGGACAAGACCTGTTACCGATGCGACAAGAAGCTCAGACCTGGAAGTTAGTCAACTCCGCCGAGGACCTGCGTTCTGCGGGTGGGGGCGCAGGTCGGCAGGTTTCGGCCGTCGACGCACCTGAGGAAAGTGGGTGGGGTCCCCAGGCCGAGGAAAACCCCACCCACTCGGACGGCCTCAGGACGGCCTAAGGTGATCAACTCACCTGATATACATCCCGGAGATCGCCCTGGCCACGACCAACCGCTGAATCTCCGACGTCCCCTCGAAGATGGTGAAGATCTTCGCGTCCCGGTGCATCCGCTCCACCGGGTGGTCGCGCGTGTAGCCCGCGCCGCCGAGGATGTGGATGGCGCGTTCCGTGGCCCACACCGACACCTCCCCGGCCTTCAGCTTCGACATCGACCCCTCGCCCGCGGTGAACGGCACGTTGTTCCGCCCCATCCACGCCGCCCGCCACACGAGCATCCGCGCGGCGTCGATCTCCATCCGCATGTTGGCCAGGTCGAACGCGATCGACTGGTTCTCGATGATCTTGCGGCCGAACGCCTCGCGCTCCTTCGCGTACTCCAGCGAGTACTCGTAGGCCGCACGTGCGACCCCGATCGCCATCGCGCCCACGGTCGGACGGGTCGTCTCGAAGGTCGCCATCGCGGCCTGGCCGCCGGACTTCTGGCCCTCACGCGCCCTGGCGAGCCGCGCGTCCAGCTTCTCCTTGCCGCCCAGCAGGCACCGCCCCGGCACGCGGACGTCGTCGAGGAACACGTCGGCCGTGTGCGACGCCCGCATGCCGTGCTTGCGGATCTTCCCCGGACTGGACACGCCCGGTGTCCCCGGTGGGATGACGAACCCGGCCTGCCCGCGTGACCCGAGGGTCGCGTCGACGACGGCGGTCACGACGTGCACGTTGGCGATGCCGCCGTTGGTGGCCCACGCCTTCTGGCCGTTGATCACCCACTCGTCGGTGGCCTCGTCGTAGCGGGCGCGCGTGCGGTAGCCCGCCACGTCCGACCCGGCCTGCGGTTCGGACGCGCAGAACGCGGCCAGCTTCGGGTCGTCCTCGGTGCCGAAGCACTCCGGCACCCACTCGGCCAGCTGTTCGGGTGTGCCGGACGCGAAGATCCCGGCCGCGGCGAGGCCGGTGCCCATGAGGGACAGGGCGATGCCCGCGTCACCCCAGAACAGCTCCTCGGTGGCGATGGGCAGCGACAGGCCGATCGGGTCGGCGAACCACGTGGCCAGCGCCTCGAACCCGTAGAGGCCGATCTTGGCGGCCTCCTGGATGACGGGCCACGGTGTCTCCTCGCGTTCGTCCCACTCGGACGCGGCGGGGCGGATGACGTCCTTGGCGAACCCGTGCACCCAGTCGCGCAGGTCGGTCTGGTCCTCGTTCAGCTCCAGCGAGAAGCCACCCATCGAACTCTTTCCCCCTCAGGCCTTCGGAATGTTGAACAGGCTCATGAACCCGGCGGCGAAGCCCAGGTCCCCCTTGACCTTCAGCTTGCCGGTCATGAACAGCACCGGCGCGGACGCGTTGCCGGTGGCGAGCTTGAGGAACTCGACCGGGCTCAGCGTCACGGCCGCGCGGCCCTCGCGGGTCTCGCCCTTGTTGATCGTGCACGCCGCGTCCTCGATCACGGCCTCGTACGTGTCGACGCCGCTCCCGTCGAAGCCGCCGGTGAGGTGGAAGTGCACGACGGCCCTGGTGGCGCCCGCGCGGTCGCCGCGGAAGTGCGCCTCCATGCGCCGGAACACCTCGTCGAGCACGCGTTCGCGCAGACCCGCCCTGGCCGTGACGGCTTCGATCTGGTCCTTGGAGGCGCGCGAGATGATGCGCGCGAAGTTCTGCGGGTCCATCGCGGCCAGGTCGAGGTTCGCGCCGCCGTCGGCGAGGTCGCCGAGAGCCCCCAGGAGGTCGGCGAACTCGTCCTTGCCCAGCTTCTTCGGGTCGATGCCCCTGGCGATCACGTCGATGTCGACGTCGTTCAACGCCGGGTCCGCGGGGTCGATCTGCTTGAGTGTGCCGATCAGCTCAGCCGGGCTGAGCTTCGCGACCGCCTCGGTGGTGAGGTCGATGGTCATGGACGCCTCCTGTACCTACTGGCCAGTAAATCTACTGGCGAGTAGGTACGCCCGCAAGTCTGCCGAGTAATCTTGTTCCAGCCTTCAGGGGGTGCGATGCACGCAGACCAACCGGTCCGTACCGGTAGAGCCAAACGATTGCCGCGCGCGGTGCGTGAACGCCAGATCATGGACGCCGCCGTGGACGTCTTCTCGCGCCTCGGGTTCCACGCCGCCTCCATGGACGAGATCTCCGAGGTGGCGGGCATCTCCAAGCCCATGCTCTACGCCTACCTCGGCTCGAAGGAGGAGCTGTTCGCGACCTGCATCCGGCGCGAGGCGACGATGATGATCGAGGCGATCGCCACCGGCGTCGAACCGGACCAGCCGCCGGACGTGCAGCTGTGGAGCGGGCTCCGCGCGTTCTTCGGCTTCGTCGGTGAGAACCGGGCGAGCTGGCAGGTCCTCCACCGCCAGGCCAGCTCCCAGGGCGGCCCGTTCGCCGCCGAACTGGCCGAGATGCGCGGCCGGGCGGTCAGCCTGGTCGCCGCGCTGCTCGTCCACAGCTCCCGGAGCGGGGAGGTGCCCAGCACGTCGGAACGGGAGGCGGAAAGCCTCGCCGCGGCACTGGTCGGTGCCGGGGAGTCCCTCGCGGACTGGTGGCTGGACCACCCGGACGAGCCCGCGGGCGTGGTGGCGTCCCGCCTGATGAACCTCGTCTGGATGGGCTTCGGCGACCTCGTCCAGGGCAACGTGTGGCACGCGCCGTCACGCCGCTAGCTAGGCGGTCGGCAACTGCTCGAACGAGTCGCGCACGACGTCGGTGAGGTGCCGGTCCCCCGGTCCGGTCGCCCACCGCTCGAACGCCACCCGGAAGACCGCGACCCCCACCTCGGCCGCGATGCTCGCCGCGTGCTCGTCCGCGCCGCGCCGGCGCAGGCCGTCGGCCAGCGCGCGTGACCACGCGGCGAGCTTGACCAGTTCGCGCTCGCGCAGCTCGGCGTTCGTGCTGATGACCTGCTGCCGCCGCCGCGAGTGGTCGTGGTCGTCGCCGACCGCCTCGGCCACCGCGACGAGCGCGGCCCTCACGACGCCGAGCGGCGCGGTGTCCGCGGGCACGGCGTCGAGCGCCGTGACCAGCCGGTCCTGGACGGCGTCGGTTCCGGCGAACAGGACCTCGCGCTTGTCGGCGAAGTGCCGGAAGAAGGTGCGCGAGGTGAGTCCCGCGCGCTGGGCGATCTCGGCGACGGTCGTCTGGTCGTAGCCGCGTTCGACGTACAGCTCCATCGCCGCCTGTCCCAGCCGTCCGCGCGCGCCCGGCTGCCATCGTCCCATGGGCGGGAGTGTAGCGATGGCACAGTGTGACATCGCCGTGCTAGCGTGATGTCGCAATGTGACATCACTTCGCTCTCTGGAGATTCCCATGCGCGTCTTCGTCACCGGTGCGTCCGGGTGGATCGGCTCCGCGGTCGTGACCGAGCTGCTCACCGCCGGCCACGAGGTCGTCGGCCTCGCCCGTTCCGACCGCTCGGCGGACGCGGTCACCGCGCTCGGCGCCGAGGTCCACCGCGGTTCGCTCGACCACGTCGAGTCGTTGCGGGCGGGTGCCGAGAAGGCCGACGGCGTCGTCCACCTCGGCTACCACCACAACTTCTCGCAGATGGAACTGGCCGCGCAGCTCGACCGGCGCGCGGTCGAGGCGTTCGGCGACGTGCTGGCCGGGACAGGTGGCCCGCTCTTCATCGCCGCGGGCGTGGTCGGGCTCGGCGGTGACCGGCCCGCGACCGAGGCCGATCGCCCCGACCCCTCCCGGCACCCGCGGCTCGTCAACGCGGAGCTGGCGCTGGCGCTGGCCGACCGGGGCGTGCGGTCGGGTGTCGTGCGGTTCGCCCCCACGGTCCACGGCCCCGGCGACCACGGCTTCGTGGCGACGCTCGTCGACCTCGCGCGCCGCTCCGGTTTCGCGGGCTACGTCGAGGACGGCGCGAACCGCTGGCCCGCCGTGCACCGGCTCGACGCGGCGGTGCTCGTCCGGCTCGCGGTCGAGTCGGCCCCCGCGGGCTCCGTGGTGCACGCCGTCGACGAGGAGGGCATCCCGACGCGCGAGATCGCCGAGGCCATCGGCGGGTCCGTCGGCCTCCCGGCCCGGTCGGTGCCCGCTGACCGGGCCGGGGAGCACTTCGGGTGGCTCGCCGGGTTCTTCGGCGCCGACTCCGTCGTCTCCAGCGCCCTCACCCGCGAGGCGCTCGGGTGGAAGCCGGTGCGGCCCGGCCTGCTCGCCGTGATCGACGCGGGCGGCTACGCGGACGTGGTTCCGCACGCTCAGGCGGGCTGAACCGTCCCCGTGAGGTGCGGTTTCCCGGTCCTGGGGTCGTGCAGCGCGAAGCGCGTGCCGTCCGGCGTCGAGGAGAAGTCCACCGTCGCGGGCAGCAGCACCGGCGCCCTGAACCGGACGTCGACCGCGCAGGCGTCCGGTAGTCGCCCCTCGAACGCCGCCAGGCACCTCGCCTTGGTCCACATCCCGTGCGCGATGGCGCGCGGGAAGCCGAAAGCCCTGGCGGCCAACGGGTGCAGGTGGATCGGGTTGCGGTCGCCGGACACCTTCGCGTAGCGCCTGCCGATGTCGCCGGGCACCCGCCACACCGCCGTGGGTGGCGGGGGCTCGGAGGCGGTCCCCGACCCGGATCCGGTACCGCGCTTGAGGTACGTCGAGGTGTCCGTCCACACGGTCTCGCCCGCGACGGCCGCCGTCGTGACGACGTCGAACTGCTGCCCGCGCTCGTGCGGCCGCAGGTTCTCGGTGTGGACGTGCAGCGACAGCGGTTCGGCGGCGGTCACCGGGCGGGACCGGGTGATGCGGTTGCCGACGTGCACCAGACCGGGCAGCGCGAACGGGAACGCGCGCTCGGTCATCAGCTCCAGCTGGAGCCCGAACCCGAGCACGTGCGGGTAGGTGATCGGCACGGTGCCACCGACCCGGAAGCCGCACACCTCGTTGTAGGCGGCCAGGTGCGCCGGGTCGACCACGACCTCGGCGGACCGCGTGGACGACGGCAGCTCGCCGCCGCCGTGCAGGAAACCCGTCAGCCCCGCCTTCGCGTAGAGCAGCGCGAGGTTCGCCATCACGCCCCCAGCAGCATCTGCCCGCACACCCGGACCACGTTGCCGTTGACGCCGGTCGACGCCGGGTGCGCGAGCCAGGCGACGGTCTCCGCCACGTCCACCGGCAGCCCGCCCTGCGACAGGCTGTTCAACCGCCTGCCGACCTCGCGCGTCACCAGCGGCACGCCCGCCGTCATCCTGGTCTCGATGAACCCCGGCGCGACGGCGTTGACGGTGCTCCCTCGCCCGGCCAGCTCGTCCGCCAGCGCTTCCACGACACCGATCACGCCCGCCTTGGACGTGGCGTAGTTCGCCTGCCCCGCGTTGCCCGCGATACCGGCGATCGACGAGACGCCGATGATCCTCCCGTTGCCGCGCAGCGCGTTCGTCCGCAGCAGCACCTCGTTGATCCGCTCCTGGCTCGTCAGGTTGACCGCGATCACGGCGTCCCACCGGGCGGAGTCCATGCGCCCCAACGTCTTGTCCCGCAGCACGCCCGCGTTGTGCACGACGACGTCGACGCCGCCGTGCCGCTGGGTGAGGTGGTCGGCCAGCCGGGTGGGCGCGTCGGGCGCGGTGATGTCCAGCTGGAACGACGACCCGCCGACGCGGTTGGCCACCTCGGACAGGTCACCGCCCTGCGCGGGCACGTCCAGGCACACGACGTGCGCCCCGTCGCGGCCGAGCACCTCGGCGATCGACGCGCCGATGCCCCGTGACGCGCCGGTCACGAGCGCGACCTTGCCCGCCAGCGGACGGTCCCGGTCCGCGGGTTCCTCGACGGCCGCGCGTCCGATGCGGACGACCTGACCGGACACGTACGCGGACTTGGCGGACAGGAGGAACCGCAGGGTCGACTCGACGGCGTCCTCCGCGCCCTCGGCCACGCGGACGAGCTGGACCGTGCCGCCGCGCTTGAGCTCCTTGCCGACGGACCGCGTGAAGCCCTCCAGCGCGCGCTGCGCGACCCCCGTCCCGCCCGCCAGCACGACGACGCGACCGGACGGGCCGAGCGAGCGGATCACCGGGTGGAAGAACTCGTGGACCTCGCGCAGGCGGGCCGTGTCGTCGATGCCGGTCGCGTCGAACACCAGCGCGGCGTACGCCTGGTCGGCCGCGGCCGTGCGGTGGACGTCGACCGACTTCAGGATCGCGGCGACGGGCTCGACCAGCCGTCCGGTGCCGCCGAGCAGCAGCGGCCCGGTGAGCAGCGGCTGTCCCGGCGAGAACCTGCGCAGCGGGTGGGGGTTGGGCAGACCGAGCTTGCCGACGACGAGGCGTCCGACTCCGGACTTGGCGAACCGCTGGTACCGATCCATCTCACACTCCCTACTCGCTGGTAAGACTACTGGCGGGTAGGTAGAATGGCCAGCATGGCTGACATCAAGCGCGTCGCGATCCTCGGTGGCAACCGGATCCCCTTCGCGCGGTCGAACGGGCCCTACGCCACGGCGTCCAACCAGGCCATGCTGACCGCCACCCTGGACGGCCTGGTCAGCCGCTTCGGCCTCCAGGGCGAACGGGTCGGCGAGGTCGTGGCGGGCGCCGTCCTCAAGCACAGCCGCGACTTCAACCTCGTGCGCGAGTCCGTCCTCGGCAGCAGGCTCGCCGCCGACACCCCCGCCTACGACCTCCAGCAGGCGTGCGGCACCGGCCTCCAGGCCGTGATCGCCGTCGCGAACAAGATCGCGCTGGGGCAGATCGACTCCGGCATCGCCGGGGGAGTCGACACCACCAGCGACGCGCCGATCGGCGTCAACGAAGGCCTGCGCGCGGTGCTGCTGGAGTTCAACCGCACCCGCGGCACCGCGGGCAGGCTGAAGCTCCTGGCCAAGCTCCGCCCCGGCCACCTGGTCCCGGACGTGCCCCGCAACGGCGAGCCGCGCACCGGCCTGTCCATGGGCGAGCACGCCGCGATCACCGCGAAGCTGTGGGACGTCGCCCGCGAGGACCAGGACGCCCTGGCCGCCGCCAGCCACCACAACCTGGCCGCCGCCTACGACCGCGGCTTCTTCGACGACCTCGTCACGCCGTTCCTCGGCGTCACCCGCGACCAGAACCTGCGCCCCGACTCCAGCGTCGAGAAGCTGGCGAAGCTCAAGCCGGTGTTCGGCCGCGGCGAGACCGCGACCATGACCGCGGGCAACTCGACGCCGCTGACCGACGGCGCCTCGGCCGTCCTGCTGGCGAGCGAGGAGTGGGCCGCCGCCCGCAACCTGCCCGTGCTGGCCTACCTCACGTTCACCGAGACCGCCGCCGTCGACTACGTGCACGGCGCCGAAGGCCTGCTCATGGCACCCGTCCACGCCGTGCCGCGCATGCTCGCCCGCGCGGGCCTCGCGTTGCAGGACTTCGACTTCTACGAGATCCACGAGGCCTTCGCCTCCCAGGTCCTCGCCACCCTCAAGGCCTGGGAGGACCCGGACTTCAGCAAGACCGCGCTCGGCCTCGACGCCCCGCTCGGCGCCGTCGACCGCGCCAAGCTCAACGTCAACGGCTCCTCGCTCGCCGCGGGCCACCCGTTCGCCGCGACCGGCGCCCGCATCGTCGCCACCCTGGCGAAGCTGCTGGCCGAGAAGGGCTCGGGCCGCGGCCTGATCTCGATCTGCGCGGCGGGCGGCCAGGGGGTCACCGCGATCCTGGAGCGCTAGGGCGACTCCGGGACCGGTGCCCACCGCTGGAAGTTTGGGGCGGGTTTCCGCGCCAACGGCAACCCGCCGTCTCGAAGCTGGTGTCCGGGCCAAGGGACGAACGGCGTCGAGGTGGAGTCATCCCGGACAAGTCCGGCGCGGCTCCACCGCCAACGGTAGGCCGACCTCCGAGCGGGCCGCCAGTCGGTGTCGGCGCCCCTGGACGGGAAGAAGTTCGTTCTGGACGCGAGGACGTCCTCTGACCTGCGGCCAAAGGGGTCATTTTTCTTCGTCCGAGCCGTCCATCGGACGCTCCGGACGGTGTCGCGGTGGGCAGATCGACCCCTGCGGATCATCATTGGTCCATGGGGATCCACGTCCCCCGGCGGTTCCCATCACGAGTCCGGTCGGCGCCAACCGATCGGGTCTCGGGGCAACCCCCACGGGGCCGTGGATCGGGTGTCCGGGCCGACAGGTGTTCGAGAACGGGAGTGGATGATGCTGATCGAGTCGTCGTTACCGGTGGGCCGGGGTTCATCGCCGTGCACGCCGATGCCCGCCGTGCTGGTGCGCACGGGTGTCCTCGTCCTCGTCTTCGTGGTCGTGCTGGTCCTGCTGCGGTGGGGGTACGACGTCCCGACCGCCTTGGCCCTCGTCTCGGGCGTGGGACTGGTGGGCGTGCGGATGGGGTACGGGGTCTCACGACCTCCGCGGAACTGGCCGCTGGTCACCGTCACCCGCTGACCGGGCGGGGGCGAGGGCCATGGACGAACCGTCCGCGTCCGCGCGCGCCAAGGCGAGGGCTCTGCCTCCTCCGGAGGAGGCGGAGCCGCCCGCGAGCGTGTACTCGTCGTGGATCCCCTACTCGCGTGCGGTATCGGGGTTGTCCGTCGTCGCGGACGTCGCCGGTTTCCGGTCGACGCTCAACAACCTCAGGCAGGAGAAGGGCCTGTCGTACGACAGGCTGGGTCGGCGAGCGCGGCACTTCTTCGGGATCTCGCGCAGCGGCGTGTACGCGGTCATGACCGGGCGGCAGCCCATGGACATCCACCAGGTGCGGTCGCTGTTGCGCATGCTCGACGTGTCGGACCAGGAACGCGATCTGTGGCTCGCCGCGTTCGCGCGGATCAGCGCGCCGCCGCCGGAGCGGGGCATCTTGCAGCCCGCTGTCGTGGTGAACCCCCGCAGGCGTCCGGCACCCGTTGAGGACGGTGTGTCCGCACCCGTCAAGAAGCCGTCACCCGCGGGCTGGCCGACCTTGGTGGAGACGCGGTCCCGGCGACCTCGGAAGCGCCCGCCGGACAGGGTGCACGGACAGGTGGGCTGGTTGCTCCTCCCGCTCGTCCTGCTCCCTTCGAGCGCAATCGCCATGACGTTGTCCGGCATGCCCGTGATGTCCATGCTCGCGGTCAACCTGTGGTTCGCCACCATGACGTTCCTGCGCACCTGCATCATCGTGAAGAGGCCAAGGAGGATCCACGTCCGTTCCTCCCCGATCGAGGAGGACCTGTTCAGCATGGATCGCAAAGCTGCTCCACCTGTCATCGGGCTGTAGGCGATGACCAGCGATAACACGGCAAGCAGCCCGGACTACGGCTACACGGTCCACGTCCGGGGAGTGCTGGACGCCGCAACCCCCAAGGAATTCCTCGACCTTCTCAACGCGCTGCGCAAGACCCTGGGACTGTCGTACACGCAAATAGGCAACCGGGCCGGGCGGGGAATGTCGCGCAGCACCGCGCAGGCGATGCTCACCAGTGATTCGCTCCCACCCGAACACCACCTGAAGCTCTTCCTGAAGGCGTGCCGCGTCACCCCCGACGAAACCCGGATGTGGCTCAACTCGCTCGTGCACATCGAGCGCATCACCCGGTCGCACGAGGAGGGCGAAGCGCTGGGTGCCAGCGGTCCCGCGGACGGTGGGACCCGGCCGGAGGACCGTGGCAAGCCCCTGGTCGACAACTTCGGCAACGACGCCAGGAAGATCCTCGACGCCCCTCCCGCTCCGCGGGAGGGGGACTCGCCCGAACCCGTCGCCGTGGACCAGGTCGAGGTGAAGCCGCGCAACCCGATCCTGGCGGGCTTCAGCGTCCGGGCGCTGGCCTCCTTCGTCGTTCTCGTCTGCGTCGTCTCCGGCAGTTCCATCGCCATGTCGTTGGCGAAGGTGCCCATCGAGGTGATCCTCAGCGTCTACTGCGTCATCGCGCTGTCCCTGAGCTCGTGGGCGGCGGTGGCCAGTTTCCACCGAGCTGATCCCGAGTCGGTTCGCAACGTGCCGCTGGACAAGAGCGAAAGCCACTTCAACTCGCCCGAGAGGGGCGTCAGGTCCGCGATCGGTGAATGACGTCGACGCGGTCGAACAGGTGTTCGAGTTGTCCACAGGTGTGGATGGACCTGTGGACCACTCAGCGGGACAGCGCCTCGCCCTCGGCGCGCAGCGCGGGCGCCCACGCGGTCGCGGCCGACGGAGTGGTGCTGACGACCGACCGGGTGTTGCGCGACGCGGTCGTCCCGGTCGGCGGCGAGGCGGAGTCCACCGCGGCGCAACCCGTGCAGCGGGCGGCCGTTCTGGCGTTCGACGAGCCCGCTGAGCTGCGCGAAGGGGTGCGGCTGAGCAGGCGGCTGCACGTGGCGACCGGTCTCCTCTACGGCGAGGACGACGACCAGCGCGAACGGGCGCTGCGCGGCGAGGACACCCCGTTGATCACCGACCAGCTCGACCGGGTGGCCGGGGCGTTGGAACGGCTAGTCGAGGAGCGACCAGGTGGCGGTGCAGCGGACGGTGATCGTGATCTGCTGCGGTTCGAGGCCGAGCTGGTCGATCTGCACCGGGACGCCGGGACTGCCGCCGTACCCCGCGAACGACCTGGCCGCCATCGTGTCCGCCTGCCACTGCTCACCCTCGCTGTCGGACAGCCGCACCAGCGGACCGAGCCTGCGGCCGAGCGCCTCGGCGTAGCCCTGGGCGCGCAGCCGCGCGTCGGCGACGGCGTCCTGCTGGGCGTCGAACACGGCGTCCTTCGTGTCGGTCAGGTCCCACGAGGGGCCGTTGAGCCAGGCCGGTTCGGCGAGCACCAGCGCGGCCAGGAGCCCGTCCAGCTCGTCCAGGTCCGTCACCCGCAGCACGTACCGCTGACTCGCCCGGCTGCCCGCCTTCGTGGTGCCGTCCCAGTTGTCGTGCACGGACAGCTGCCGCGACCGCACCTCGATCCCCTGCCGGTCCAGCAGCGGCTCAACCGCGGCGACGCGGCTGGTCAGAGCCTCGACGGCGTCGTTGCGCAGCTCTCCGGACGCCTCGAAGCTCACGTCCACCTGTGCGCGGTCGGCGATGCGCTCGACCGTGCCCGTCCCCTTCGTCAACACCTCGGCCACGTCGTCCAGCCAACCCCGCCACCGGATCATGCGCAAGGATTGGTCCGTCTAGCGCAGACGCTAGAGAGCGGTAGACGACGAAACACCCCGGAGAAGTCTGCGCGACTATCGGCTGGACCCTAGAGACGGCGATAGCGTGCTGGCGTGGACCCGGTGCGCAACCCGTTCGCCCCCGGCGCAGGCCAACGTCCGCCCGAACTCGCGGGGCGCGACAAGGAGGTCGGCGCCTTCGAGGTCGTGCTGGAACGGGTCGCCCGCGGCCGTCCGGAACGCAGTCTCGTCCTCACCGGCCTGCGCGGCGTGGGCAAGACGGTGCTGCTCGGCGAGCTGCGCTCGATGGCGCTGCGGCGCGGCTGGGGCGCGGGCAAGATCGAGGCCAGGCCGGACGCCGGACTCCGCCGCCCGCTGGCGGCGGCGCTGCACCGCGCGATCCGCGACCTGGCCGTCCGGCACCGCGCCCCGGACCGCGTCGAGGCCGCGCTGGGCGTGCTCAAGGCGTTCGCGCTGCGCTCGAACCCGGCCGACGCGAAGCTCCGCGACCGCTGGCAGCCCGGCATCGACGTGCCCGCCGCGTCCGGCAGGGCCGATTCGGGCGACATCGAGATCGACCTGGTCGAGCTGTTCACCGACGTCGCCGAACTGGCGCAGGACGTCGGCACGGGCGTCGCGCTGCTCATCGACGAGATGCAGGACCTGCGCCCCGACGACATCTCCGCGCTGTGCGCCGCGTGCCACGAGCTGTCCCAGTCCGGTGCGCCGCTGGTCGTGGTCGGCGCCGGCCTGCCGCACCTGCCCGCCGTGCTGTCGGCGGGCAAGTCCTACTCCGAGCGCCTGTTCCGCTACGTCCGCATCGACCGGCTGAGCCGCGAGGACGCCGACCGCGCCGTCCTCGCCCCGGTCGAACGCGAGGACGCGGGCATCCACGTCGAGGCCCTGGACGCCCTCTTCGACGCCTCCGGCGGTTACCCGTACTTCATCCAGGCCTACGGCAAGGCGGCCTGGGACGCCGCGCCGGACGACCCGATCACCGCGCTCGACGTCTCGGTGGCCGCTCCCGAGGCCGACGCCGAACTGGCCGTCGGCTTCTTCGGCTCCCGCTACGAGCGGGCGACCCCGGCCGAGCGCGAGTACCTGCGCGCGATGGCCGAGATGACCGACGGCAAGGACGCGGGCGTCAACACCGCGCAGGTGGCCGAGCACCTGGCCCGCAAGCCGTCGTCGCTCTCGCCCGCGCGGGACAGCCTCATCAAGAAGGGCCTCGTGTACTCGGCGGAGCGCGGCCAGATCGCGTTCACCGTCCCGCACTTCGGCCGCTTCCTCCTGGGTCGCGAGGACTAGGCCTCCCACCTGCGCTCATGCCGGACATCCGGCGATATCCCACTCTCTAGCGCTCACGCTAGAGAGTGGGCCGGACGCGCGGGGACCACGTCCGGTTGCAGTAGGCGTTCGACAGGACAATCG